>JANOCH010000613.1:0-6336 GCA_031412015.1 Chitinophagaceae bacterium | reverse complement strand
CGGCCTCGGCAATGTCGGTAGCGGCAGCATGGAAGAAATGAATAAATGGGTGGAGTACCTCAATTTCGATGGATTGAGCCCGATGACAGCGATCAGGAAGGAAAATGGAAGAGAAAAGCCATGGAGAGTGGAGTATTGGGGAGTAGGTAATGAAAATTGGGGCTGTGGTGGAAGTATGACTGCGGAGTTTTATGCGGACCAATATCGGCGCTATGCTACTTTCTGTAAGAACTATCCCGGAACACAATTACGAAAAATAGCCGGTGGACCTAATTCAGATGATTACAACTGGACGGATGTGCTGATGCGCAAAGTGCCATTGAATATGATGTGGGGAATTTCATTGCACCATTATACTATTCCTAAAACATGGCGCGACAAAGGTTCCGCGACCGAGTTTGATGAAAAGGAATATTTCGCCACCATGAAGAGCACGTTGCGGATGGATGAACTGGTGACCAAGCATTCAACCGTGATGGATAAGTATGACCCTGAAAAACGAGTGGCACTCGTGGTAGACGAATGGGGTATATGGACCAACGTGGAGCCTGGTACCAACCCCGGATTTTTATACCAGCAAAATAGTTTGCGTGATGCGCTGGTAGCAGGAACTACGCTGAATATTTTCAATAACCATTGTGAAAGGGTGAAGATGGCCAACCTGGCGCAAACCGTCAACGTATTGCAGGCATTGATATTGACCAAAGGCCATCAAATGTTGCTGACGCCAACTTATCACGTGTTTGACCTGTATAAAGTACACCAGGATGCAAAGTATTTGCCAGTGCAGATCAGCAGTCCTGACTATACAGTGGATGGCCAGAAATTACCGGCGTTGAATGTTTCGGCTTCGCAGGATTCAACAGGCACGGTCCATATTTCATTGGTCAACCTTGATGCTAAAAACAATATCACTATTCGCACCGCTTTAAATGGTGTCAACTGGAAAACAGTGACTGGCCAGATCATTTCCTCGGCTAAGTTTACTGATATTAATACGTTTGAAAAGCCAGGCGCCATACAGCCAGCGGCATTTAAAGACGCTAAAAAAGAGGGAAATGACCTCGTGGTAACCTTGCCGAAATTAAGTGTAGTGGTATTGGAATTAAAGTAAAAAGAGAAAAAAAGAAGTTGACTGATATTGGATTTTACGGGTTAGTGTCGGTTGGTTTTTTACAGGTATTGGTTAAATCTTTCAGGATGGATATTGGATAGATTGATAAACTATATCAATCAACTTCTGGTGTAAACATAGTGAAGGCGTCATTTTACAGCAAGAGGGAATCTACTTTTATAATAATGTATATTTACTGGCCTCCAACATCAATGGTGTTTGGAGGGCAATATATTTAAAAGAAGTTCAGCATTTTCTAGTCACGTTTTTGATGGCATATGACTTAGGGTTTTTATAGTTTGGCCGGATGTTTTTCACGGCAGTTGAAAATAAATTTTCAGTGTTCCGTTTTTTTTGACTAATTTATAGAGTATTGAAAAAATAATCCTTTCCGATGGAGAAAATCACCATACTTCTTGTAGATGATCATCGATTACTGAGAGAATCCTGGTATGGTATACTGAACAGCGACCCTCATTTCCGGGTGGTTGGCGATACAGGCGATGGAATGGAAGCCATCAAACTGGCTAAAAACCTGCAGCCCGATGTAGTGCTGATGGATCTGAATATGATGCCGGTCGACGGTTATGAAGTTACCAAACAGATCCACAAGAGCGGCTCCGGCTCAAGGGTCATCGGTCTTACCATGTACAATAATGTTATTTCTGCCAAGCGGCTCCTTGCGTTAGGCGCCATGGGTTATTTGACCAAGAACTCTTCCAAAGAAGAAATGAAAGAGGCGATCATGGAGGTGAAAAAGGGGAGAAAATATATCTGCAGTGAAATTAAGAACGTATTGGCCCAGCAGGAATTGGAAGAAGACAGTGAGTCCTCGCTGGTCAGTAGTTTATCGAAACGTGAAATAGAGATCGTGCAATATGTAAAAAAAGGATTTTCGTCCCGCGAGATCGCTTTGCAACTCGACATCGGCATGAAAACGGTCGAGGTACATCGTTATAATATACTCCGGAAGCTACACCTTAAAAACAGCGCCTCGCTGATCAATTTTTTTAATACGAATGGTATATAGACTATAACCCTTATCAGTATTTAAATCGTTTGAAACAGGCCGGTTTCAATGATTTTTCGCATTAAAATTTCACTACCCCCTCATACGCTTTTTTCGGCTGCAGATCCTTGTCGAATAATAAAGGGTAGTCCTTTCTGCCTCTCACCGGGAAATTATCGAGCCAGCTATGCCTGTCAGAAATATTCCAGAAAGTAACAGACGATAACGCCTTCTTGTATTTCCTGAATATCCTGAAACACATTTTATACATTTCGATCTGGCGATTTTCTTTTTCGGCAGAATAACTGGTATCATAATCCGTCGCTTTTCTTTCCCTCGCATTGTGCTCCTTCGGATAAACAGAAATATCGAGTTCGGTGATATGTATGTTCAAACCCAGTTCAGCAAATCGGCCGATCGTACTATCCAATTGTGGTTCGGATGGTTCGCTGATGGCCCAATGGGCCTGTAACCCCACTCCGTGTATTGGGATACCAGCATCTTTCAAACCTTTTACCATTCTAAATATCTTTTCCCTCTTGACGGCATTGATCTCATTGTAGTCATTATAAAATAACAAGGCATCGGGATCAGCTTCATGCGCATATTGAAAAGCTTTGGCTACAAATTCCTCCCCGCATATCTGGTAGAATAAGGAATTGCGGAAATATTCGTTGGGGTTATCAGAGATCACCTCGTTGACTACGTCCCATGCATAAATAACACCTTTATATCTTTTCACGACTGTGGTGATATGATTTTTTAACCGTTGAAGCAATACTTCTTTAGTTACCTGTTTACCCGTTGTAGAATCAGTAAAAAACCAACGGGGAGCCTGGCTGTGCCAGCAAAGCGTATGTCCGCGAAGTTTTAGTTTATTTTTTTTCGCAAAGGCGGCGATCGAATCAGCACCTTCCCAGTTATATTGACCCTCGACAGGATGAATTGGTCCCATCTTCATCGCATTTTCCGGCGTCATGCTGTTGAACTGTTGCAGGATAAGTTGTGCTTCATCAGTTCTTAACGCACGGGGTGACACGGCAACGCCTATGTTAAAATAGTCCTGGTAATGATCCTTTAATCCTTTGTTTCCTGATGCTTGTTTTTGCGACTGGGCCAATGAATGAAATTGCACCAGCGATAACATGGCTAAAATAGCTATTGGTATAGACAAAGATCTTTTCATGATTTACAAAGGGTTTTTAAAGAATGAAATCAAGCAGTAATACTCCTGCTAATCCCAGGATGGAAATAATGGTCTCCATTAAGGTCCATGATAAAAAGGTTTGCTTCAGCGTTAATTTGAAAAACTCTTTGAACATCCAGAAACCGGTATCATTTATATGTGACCCGAATACACTTCCCGTACCTACTGCCAACACCATCAGCTCCGGTGATGCCACCCCGGTGGCCACTAAAGGTGATACTACTCCGGCGGCTGTTATCCCGGCAACAGTAGCCGATCCGATGGTTACTCTCAATAAAGCCGTAACGATCCATGCAAATACCAGCGGCGGCATTTGCCATTGACTGCTAAAGGAAGCGATATAGGCGCCTGTTCCGCTATCAACCAGTACTTGTTTGAATACACCGCCGGCCGTGATGATCAACAGTATCATGGCAATACCTGATACTGCATCACTAAGCCATTTCATCGTTGTTTCCATGGTCTGGCCTGCACGTAAACCAAAATACCAGATAGCCAACAATACAGCGATCAGCAACGCAATAGTGGAATCCCCTGCAAATAGAATTATTTTTTTGAGAAGCGTATCGCCGGGTAAAAAATTACCGGCGATCACAGATAGTGTTATCAATAGAACAGGTAATAAAGCGATAAAAAAACTTGGAAAGGCGGCAGGTGGCTTTTTGTTTACCAGTTCGTCTTTTACGGCAAACAAGGTATTGACATTCACTTTTATTCTTTGCAACGCTCTTCCGAGCAGGGGTCCTGCTATTATTACGATCGGGATGGCGATCATCAATCCGTAAAGCAATGTTTTTCCCGTGTTGGCCTTGAATGCATTGATCAATACAACGGGTCCGGGATGCGGGGGAAGGAAACAATGCGTCACTGATAAAGAGGCAGCCATGGGAATGGCGATGTATAACACCGATAAACCCGTTCTCCTGGCAATCGAAAAAACCAATGGTACCAATATCACAAAACCCGCATTGTAGTAAAGTGGAATACCTACTAGAAAGCCAGTTAGCAAGACCGCCCATTGAATATTTTTTTCACCAAAGCTGTTGATCAACGTTGACGATATCTTTTCCGCTGCGCCACCGGCTTCAAGAATCTTTCCTAGTATAGCGCCAAGACATAAGATCAGCGCTAAACCCGCTAAAGTGCTGCCAACACCATTTTCAAAAGACTTTAATAGCGCCGCCGGCTGCATGCCCAGGCATAATCCTGTAACGATGGCAACGATCAACAGCGATAAAAATGGACTGATCTTCTTTACCGTCAGGAAAACCTGCAAGGCGATAGCAAAAAGGATGATGAGTAATGTCATTACTATCTTACGCTGTTTATCAAGGTTCCGATACGATCGATCGATATCTTTATCTCATCACCGCTTTTCAACGTAAAATCACTGCCGGGTACGATACCCGTTCCGGTCATGATGAGTGCGCCATGCGGGAAAGAACATTCCCGGTAAACAAAGGATACCAGTTCTTCCGGTTTTCGTTTCATCTGGCTGATAGCAACGCTGCCTTCGAAAACTTTTTGGTTGTCCCTGTTTATTTCCAGGTATATCATCGTGTTACTGTCAAGTGGTTTATCCGTAACATAGATGCAGGGACCCACCGCAGCACAGGCATCGTATGTCTTCGCCTGTGGCAGGTATAAAGGGTTTTCCCCTTCAATACTCCGGCTGCTCATATCATTACCTATAGTATAACCAATGATCTTTCCTGATGACGTCACGGCCAATGTTAATTCAGGTTCGGGTACATCCCAGGTTGAATCTTTACGGATATTGACCTTTGCTTTATGACCAACGATGCGATGCGGAGTGGATTTAAAGAAAACTTCCGGTCTTTCCGCTTCATACACTTTAGCATAAAAATCAGCGCCGCCGGTGGCTTTTGATTCTTCCTGCCGTCCTACTTTGCTTCGCAAATAGGTGACCCCGCAGGCCCACAGCTCCTGGTTGCCTACCGGTGGTAATACTTCATCTCCAATGCCATCAACGGAAGGTAATGAAGTAATAAGTTTCTCTAACTTTTGATAAAGTCCATCATCATTTATAAACTGGTCCCAGTCTGTCTCTTTCAAGAGCCAAAATTTTTCTTCTTTTTGGATAACTATCCCGGGTTTAATTTTATAAATATTCATCTTATAGCATTTATATTTTTGACTTTTCGTTTTTCACTTTTTTGTCCCACAAAGGCCACTAAGTTCACAAAGAAAAGACTTAGTGGCCTTGGTGTTTTTGTGGGAAATATTTCAGTTGAAATCATAGCACCGTTATCTCATGTTAAGATGCAATACATACATCCCTGTATGTATTATTTTTTATATTTTGGTTTTTCCTTTTGTCACTTTTTGTCCCACCAAGACCACTAAGTTCACAAAGAAAATTCTTCGTAGTCTTTGTGTCTTTTGTGGGAAATTTATTAATTGAAAATATCACAGCGTCATCGCATCTTAAGACGCAATACATACATGTCATTAGTGATGTATATTGTTTTTTCATCGGGCGATAAAGCCACATTCGATGAGGAATCATCCAGTTTTATTTTGCCTAGTGGTTTTCCTTCGCTGTTGAATATCCAAACTCCACCTGGCCCGGTGGCGAAGACATTTCCATTCTTATCCACTTTAAATCCATCCGGCAGGCCTTTCAATGATTTATCGTATCCGGCAGATGAATAAAATATTTTTCCATTGCTGGCTGAATCGCCATTGATGTCAAACACATACCAGTTAGGCTTGTCAGGATCAGAACAGGCTACGATCAGTTTTTTTTCTCCGGGTAAAAAGGCGATTCCATTCGGCCTGGTGATACTGTCCGTTAATAAGATCACTTCACCATTCTTTTTCACTTTGTACACGCCGTTGAAGGGTATTTCTTTCGCAGGGTCGCTATCATTTTGAGATGGTAGTCCGTAAGGAGGGTCTGTAAAAAATAATTCACCAGCAATGTTATACACCGCGTCGTTAGGACTACTGAACCGCTTTCCATTATATTTATCTGCGATCGTT
>JANOCH010000612.1:0-2495 GCA_031412015.1 Chitinophagaceae bacterium | reverse complement strand
AAACAATTTTACGTTTTCCCAATGTGGAACAAAAATTATATTGAATGGGGGGACAGGCTGATATACCCCCGGCGTTGTTGAAGGTGGGATCTGTCCAATCAGTTCGCCTGCGGATCCATCATCAGCACGATCATTAATGATCGCTTGCGCAGCCTGTTTTCCCAATGATATTCCCCTTGTCTTTGCATCGCCTTCTGCAATAGCTGACAGGGTTTGCGACAGAGTTGAATCCAGGAAATTTTTCTTGTCCGGAATTTCATGCAATAACACCGTATATGCTGCTGCCGCCGCTGCGGCTATAGGATCTGCAGCTATATCATTACCGGTAAATACATAGGTTGAGTATTTTGGTTTTATGGCGTTCAATGCGTCGTGCATGGCGATATGCGTCATGGCATTGATCCGGGATGCCATCAATGAGTGCTGGTAAGCAGAGCCGCCAAAAGCTTCAAAAGCCACTTCATTCCATTTTAGCACAACAGTATTAGGCAACGATTCTACCGCATTACCCGGAAAATTATTTCTTGAGCAGGATAAACTGTAAAGCGAGATGACCGCTCCCAGCATTAAGATTGATTTTCTTATTCGTTTCATGTTTTTTGATTTTTAAAATTGAATCGCAAAATTCATGAAACGGTAAGCTGCAGACTATACCCATATCCGTTAACAAATACCACCAGAAGTGGTGAGGGCGGCAAAAAAATAAAGGTGAACCCGATAGCTGTTGTTACAGGTATCTTTCCTTTATAATATTGAGATGATGTAACTCGTGACCGGTAATATGATAAGCCAGTGCCCTGACGCTTACCGGGTGATCATTGGCTGTACCAATTTTCAGGTGATCCTCATGGTTAAAGCTAGTAAACAATGACAGGGTTGCCTGGCGGACAGTTTTATATTCCTTGAAAATGGAAGCAAGGCTTCGCTGATTGGCGTTAGAGAAAGGCACATAGTCATCCTGTTCAAATCCCGGCAGCGGAGTTTTATCGTTACGTGCGATCCTTAATGCACGGTAAGCGTAGATCCTCTCATCATCCATGATATGAACCAGTATCTCCCTGATGGTCCATTTGTTTTCAGCATAGCGATAAGTAAGTTTGTCCGCAGGCAGGGATTGAGTAAATTCCTTGATCTTTTCAAAATTTTCTTTTAGATATTTTAGAACAAGATCATCATCCGGCAATAGTTTTATATAAATGATGGCATAGGGGTTATATTCTCCCTCCCTTGGTTTTTGAATTCTTTTCATAGCAAAGCTTTTAATACAGGTAAGCGCAGAAGCTGTGGCAGCGCCTAAGCCAGCCACGACATCATCACTTCATCGAGGAACAAATTCTCTTTTTTCAGGTGTGAATATTTTCTCAGTATGCCTTCTTTTTCAAAACCTGCTTTTTCATACAGCCGGATAGCTTTCTCATTCGTAATAGTAGCGCTTAATTCAACGCGCAGAAAACCAAGCTCTTTGGCATACGACAATATTTCTTTCAGCATGGCGTAACCTAAACCCTTGCCGCCGAATGATGGATGTATTGCCACCCCGCCGAGATAAGCGATATGGGATGTTCGATAGCTAAGTGGGATCAGTTTGAACATGCCCGATGCGATGCCATCGTTTTCAAAAATGTAGATGATGTTTTTATCAAGCAGGTCGGCAAATATGTCTTTAAATTCATGAACCGTCATCGGATCATAAAGTAGATAGGGATTTACCTGCGGGTGCATGTAAAGCTCGTAGATGAAATCGAAATCCTGGCCGGTGATTTTCCTGATCATTGCGGCAATGTAGTAAATTTTTTTGGGGTCTGACGGGATGTCAGACCCAATCAAACAATCCGTTGGTTGATCGCTTTGGCAACTACCTCGGTAAGAGAAGCGACATGCAGTTTTTCGTATATTTTTTTTACATGCGAACGAACGGTCTCATAGCTGATATTAAGGTCAGACGCTATCATTTTATAGCTCAATCCATTTACCAGGCACGATAAAACTTCCTTTTCCCTGGCGGTAAGACGATAGTCCGGCGCTTCTTCGGGTTTGATAATGCCAGAAACCGATTGCATTTTATTCAATACTTTCCTCGCAATCGAAGGACTCATCGGTGATCCTCCATATTGCAATTCATTGATCGAGTCTACCAATTTTGTATTCAGAAAATTTTTCAGGATATATCCTAATGCCCCTGCACAGATGGAATCGAATACACGGTCATCGTCTTAAAATACTGTTTGCATCAATACCTGTATATGGGGAAATTCTTTTTTTATCTTTGTTACCGCCTCGATGCCCGTCATACCCGGCATTTCAATATCCATCAGTACAATATCTGGTTTTGAGTCACGTACATCATCTATGCAATCCAGCACACAAAGGTGATCGCCATCAATGATAAAATGAATTTTTGTTTCATGAATAAAGTTTTAATTGGTATAAAAAATTGGTTAATCAGTTACTGTAATTGACGGTGTAAAAATGCAACGGAAAGTAAGCGGTAACAA
>JANOCH010000611.1:0-2093 GCA_031412015.1 Chitinophagaceae bacterium | reverse complement strand
ATCATTGCCCACGGCTGCTAATATCACGACACCTTCTTCAATTAATTGCTCAGCCAGCCGGTCCACCTCACTTTGTTTATAAGAAATAGCTTCATCATCACAGATACTCATATTGACGATGCGAATGCCATACTCACCATGATGTTCGAGTACCCATTGCAATGCTTTAACCATATTGGCGGTCGTGATCTTTCCGGCCCCCTCTAAATCTCCTCCGCCAGCCGGCGGAGAGACTTCAGAAACTTTTAATAATACCAGTTCCGCATCACAGGCAATTCCCTTGTATAAACCTTTACTTAAGTAACCATCACCGGCGCAGACGACGGAGGTCATAGTGCCGTGCCAGAGGGAAGCTACGGCCCCCTCTAAATTTCCCCCGTTGGGGGAGACTTTGGCAAGACTCCGATTATTCGGAATATCAAGAATGATCTTTATCCGATTTTTATGTGCCGTGAGGTCGGGGTGAGGATAAAAGCCGCTGTCGATAAAACAGATCGTCACACCTTTGCCGGTGAACCGCTGATCGGCATCCAGGCGAAGACCGGTGGGTAATATCACAAAATCATCGACAGAACGGATCGGGTAATGCGGACCGATCCCTGGTAAAATGCGTTGCTGCATGACCAGCTCCGTATGATAAAAATCCACGCATCGGCTGCAAACACCATCCTGTTCTGACCAGCCGGGATTTTGCTCCCTGATCTTTTCAATGACCTGCCTTTCGCTGTCCAGGTGAAAGCGGTACAACAGTTTGTCTACCCGATCATGGCACAAAGGACATAGTATGGTTGCAGTCTTGTTCATCGGTTGCACAAAGCAACTGCTAATTGTAATTTTTTGATGTCGGGTGCGTGACGGAAAGGAAAAGAATGCAGGAGGAAGTTGAAACAATAGGAGAGTATGCTTTGAATATGAATCGCAAGATTTTGATTCAATTGTTGATCAAAAACTGAACTTATACTCTACACTCGCCACGAACGACCTCGTCAATCCATCCGGCCTGTTAGTTCTTACTACAAAAGGCGCACCTGCCGATAATTCCAATGCACTGTTTTTATTCAACCGGTAACCGACAAATACATTTCCATTCAGCGTAAGGCCGCTTGATTTTTCTATTTCAACTCTCATTTTTGGCACATCCTGTAAACTGGCTTCGAGGTAGCTATCATTGCCAAGATGATAAATGCCCAACAGGCTGGGGCGAATGGAAAACCTCGAATTATTCAGATCAAAATTATAGGAAAAGCGAAGCAACGCGTCGCCCTTTCTTTCAAAGGCATTAGTCGGGAGGTATTGCGCTGCCAAGGACTCTGCAGGATAATCAACCGGTAAAAAACGATTACCGTTCATTTTTTTCAATGGTTGCTGCAGGGCCAGGGTGGCGCCGAAAGATTTACGGATATAGCTAAATCCAAGGACAAGATCGGTGGTGCCAAGGCTTGTTTGATAAGGCATGGGCAAATGAATGCCGTTTTTCACGATATCAGCCTGGTCAAACGGAACCTTTAATCCAACTACAAATGATTTCTGCCATTTCCGTTTGCTGTCAATAGCATGATTAACGGAAACAAAAAGATCTCCCGGTCCGCTGGTATTTGCCAGCTCACCATTGACGGCTGAAAAACTGACCTTGCCGGTAACTGAAGTTTTATCGGTGATGCTTCTTGTGTATTCCAGGTAAGGGGTATAAACCGAGGTGTTTCGTTCACCCTTTCCAAAAGCAAACCCGATAACGATATCGTTATGGGTATCATCCTTCCCGGTTGAGCCGTTAGTATTGTTCTTGATAGCATGAATGGTACAAACACCGGCGTCACTGCAACCCTGTGAATTAGATTTGTTCGTAATAGTCAATATTGTCAGTACGATGGTTACTATTTTTTTCATTTGTCGTTTATTGATGAATGAATAACGTTAATTATCTCCCCTTTAGGGGCTGGGGGTATACTCTTTTACCAGCATCGCATGCCCGTCCGGATCGCGGACAATAAAAGATTTTGTATGTATGCCGCTTATATTCTGATGCACTAACTCTTTGGATATGAATCTTGAGTTTGATTCTTTGAATCGACGATACAAGGCATCCGCATCAC
>JANOCH010000610.1:0-18809 GCA_031412015.1 Chitinophagaceae bacterium | reverse complement strand
CTGTAGCCGGTGTCGGCAGCTATTTCTTCTACGCTTAAGTGATGCTGTTGTAAATTACTGATGGTATTTTTTAATACCACCGGCAGGCACTCACTGTCACGCCTGTCTGCCAAATGAGCTTCTGCATTGGTGATGATATGGCTGCCCATATCTACGGAGGTTTGCATGCTGTAGTTTAACTGGCGGGGTTTGCCCGGCTTTACACTTACCCTGGCATCACGGTCGGTAATGCTGTAATGGCTATGATTGCTCACAAATTTTGGGAGGCCTTGCCCAGTACCGTTATCATCATTTAGTTTAGGAATGGATTTACCTGCTGGCATCGTTTTATATTCTTTCCCTTTCCACCCATGATGTTTTTGGATACTGCTGTTGCGGCTTTGGGTGATCGTGTCATTATCCCGGTCATCTTTCATTACATTATCATGCTGTTCAATATTGTTGTCATATTCATCCTGCTCAAACTCCTTCAGGTACCGTTCACCATCTGCTATGATTTCTTTTTCTACCAGGCTGTCCATACTGGCATTGGCTTTTATGTAAGCACTGTCGATGGCCTGACGCCTGCCGGCAAGCATGCCTTTTTGTACACAAAGGCCCAGCACTTTGTTGAATAATTCTTTAAAGACTTCTTCTCCATACAATTGCCGGGTGCGGCTGAGTGTACTGTGCCAGGGCAGCTCTTCATCAAGGTCGTACCCCAAAAACAATAAAATATCCAGCCGCATTTTACTGTGGTCAATGATCCTACGGTCGCTGTTGAGGTTTTCTAAATAACCAATAAGTATGAGTTTGAAAAACACCACCGGGTCTATGCTTTGTTGTCCTTCTGTTCCGTAATACTTTTTGGTACACTTATATACAAACTGCAGATCCAGTTGATTTTTCAGCCGCCGGTAAAAATTATCGGCCGGAACATTCTCACTTAGTTGAAAACTAAGGAATAATTTTTCGGATAAATGTTTTTTGCCTTGCATGAACTATTTACCACAAAAATTATTCTGTTTGTTGCTTCATTCTCATCGTATGGGTAACTTAGTTGTGCAACAAGCACATGGGCTTTGGCTATATGGCGGCTTAACGAATAAGTTCTCAACTTTATCGCGACTGAGCGACTTATCGGGGTAACGTACCGGTCTGCCGGCAGACCGGTACAATTTTGCAATAGAATGTATTCCTATCTTCATTAACTTTATCCAACAACGATTCGGGCTACCGGATCACAGAATACCCACCCCGCACCAAGCCTAACCTTTTGTACAATAGTACCCCCGGCAAGACAAAGACTGATTATCAACTTTAAAACCTAAAATAATCATGGCAAAATCAAAAACCATCGTACTCATTCACGGAAATTTTGTGAACGACATCAGTTGGGCCGAATGGAAACGCCATTATGAACAAAAAGGTTATAAAGTTTATGCACCAGCAAACCCGGGACACCAGGGTAATCCGGCTGAGCTGAGAGCAAAAGTTCATCCCGACCTGGTTAAAACGGGGTTTATTGATGTAGTAAACAACATCGCTGACTTAATAAATACCTTACCCGAAAAGCCATTGATTATCGGTCACTCGATGGCAGGAATGGCAACGCTGAAACTGGTTGAAATGGGAAAAGCGGCAGCGGGAGTAAGTATTGACGGAGCACCCCCGAAAAATGTTTTTCCACCGTTCCAAACACTTAAAACCGTGTTACCCGCCTTTGGATTTTTTTCTTTCGCTAAGTATTTTATGGGTAGTCGTCAATGGTATGATTATGCATTTTTCAATATGTTAGCTGGCGCAGAGAAAGAAAAGGCATTTGAAAAATTCGCGGTACCTGAAAGTCATAAGGTCAGTCGTCAATTGGTTTTAAATTCTTTTTCAAATATAGATTTCAAAAAAGCCCACGCACCAATTTTGTTTGTGGGTGGCGGTAGCGATCATATTTTTCCACCCAATCTTACACAAACTATAGCCGGCAGGTATAAGGATGCGAATAGCCGGGTTGATGTAAAAATATTTGAAGGCAAAAGTCATTTCATTTGTGGGGAACCAGGTTGGGAACAGGTGGCCGATTATATTTTAGATTGGTATGAAAATCAGTAATTGTGTCCGCAGTTTCGGTTTGATTATAAATGGCCGCTAATCTTTTTTATCATATCGATACATGAGCTGTGCCGGTAAGCAGATAAACAAGAGTCATGTTTAACACTTAATCCGGGCAACATCGTAGTTCCTATCATTAGAGGCGGATATATCACAATAAATGCGGAAAGATTTATTTAGCCCATTGATGATTCTTATTTTGCATGTACAAAATAAATTCCTGTGCCGCGATTCATTTACAAGGTTTATGTGGTTGAACTATCAAAGAGGGTATTTACTGAAAACTCAAAATTTCGGAATGCTAACCCACAATTTAATGGAGTACTAGAGTGCCTGTATGTAGGCATGACAAGCAAAACACCGGCAGAGCGGTTCCGGCAACATAAGACAGGATACGTTAATAAGAAAGGTTACAAAATATCAGCGTATATCGTCCAGAATTATGGCGCTTACCTTCGTCCAAGCCTTTATGATCATATCAATTTGAAACCAATGAACAAACAGGAAGCCCTGATCATGGAGGAAAAGCTTGCCTTGCAGTTGCGAAGACAAGGATATGCGGTCTGGTTCAATTAAATCTTATCACTTTTTCTATTGCCTTGTTTTCGTCGAAGATTCACCGTCCTTTTTTAAACCCGCCGAACTAATGGCCCATCCCGCCAATGCACTGACAGCTGTGATAACAAAAAACACCAAACTCGCGGAAACCATTTTCGCAGCAGAAATATCAAAATAAGCCGCCCCTGTAGCCATGGCCAGTTCACGGGTACCGATGCCCCCAATACTAAATGGCAGCGCCGCGATAATAGAACTTACAAAAAACAAAACGGCATACTGAACAAATGAACCTGCATCAATTTGTAAAGAATATAGAATACAATAAAAAGACAGTAATTGAAAACCCTGAACCAACAGGGATAAAAAGCCGGTTATGGGTAATATCTTACTGAAGGGTTTGAAATAGAAATATATGATCAGTATATAGCAGGGCAAACCAATCAGCACAAAATAAGGAAGTAGCGACAAAAGTTTTTCAAACCCGGGTATGGCGACAAATGCGGTTAACAACGAGATTATCAGCAACAATATCACCAACCCGTTGACCCGATCAAGCAATGTAGCAGTGGTAAGTTGTTTGTAGGTATTGTCGTCATTTTTTAAGGCGATGATTTTATAGGCATCCCCCCCTATTCCACCCGGCAGGAAAAGATTAAAAAACATTCCTTTGTAATAAAGCCGCAGATTGAACCGATAGGAAATCCCGGGTTGATGAATTTTATAAAATTGCATCAACCTGTAGGCGCTGACGAACTGCGAAATATTAAAAAATAGCAGTGCGGGTATCAACCACAACAATGAACCATTCCATTCAAACTGGTTTAATTCCTTCCAGCTTATGTTTCGTAATGCCAGCCACATCGCTGCTACCGCCACCAAAACCCGGGCCGCGATGAGTAACCACTTTCTCATGAAGGCTGGGAGTTGCTGGTTATGATGGAACGGATACGGTAGGTTTTTTTATTTTGCGATTCATAATAGGTTCGCATCAGAATCTCCGCCATAAAGCCAAACAAGATCAACTGCAGACCGCCCAGTAATAAGATAACACCAAGGGTTAGTAAAGGACGGTTGCCGATCTCATGTCCCATTACCTTGTCAATGCCCAGGTAGATATTGATCAAAACACCGGCGACGAATAACAGGATACCCATAGGCCCGAAAAAATGCATGGGCCGCTGAAAGTATTTCTGCATAAAAAGTATCAGCAACAGATCACTCATTACTTTGGTGGTTCGCCCGATACCGTATTTTGATTTACCATACAGTCTTGGGTGATGCTTTACTTCCATCTCCGTCATACTGGCCCCTTGCGAAGCTGCCAACACCGGGATAAACCGGTGCATGTCGCCATAGAGATCGAGGTTCTTCGCCAGGTCATTGGTAAAGATCTTTAACGTGCAGCCATAGTCATGAAGCGTTACGTTGGTGGAACTGCGTATCAATTTGTTGGCGATAAGACTTGGTATTTTTCTACCCAGCATTTTATCCTGGCGGTTCTTTCTTATTCCGGCAACCAGTTCCCAATTTTCATTGATCATTTTATCAAGCATGGCGGGAATATCGGTCGGATCGTTTTGCAGATCGGCATCCATCGTGGCCACATACTTTCCTTCCGCCGCGGCGATACCAGCCGCCATGGCCGCGGATTGACCATAATTTTTCCGCAGTACTATTAATTTAATATGAGGTTTTAAATTTTTCTTGATAACAGCAACAGATCGGTCTTTTGAGCCATCATCAACCAATATAAGTTCGTGATCAATATCCCGAAGGGCTTCCGTGGTTTTTTCTATTAGTAAAGAAATATTTTCTTCTTCATTCAATAATGCTACAACTACTGAAAGTTTTTTCATGCATGAATTTTTAATACACCGCTTTAGCCGGGAGTTGAACCTTTTCTTTCCAATCTACAAATTGTTGTATTCCTTCGTCAAAACCAACCTTCGGAGCATAATGCAGGAATTCCGTGGCTTTTGAAATATCCGCATAGGTCTGGCTGACATCTCCCGGCTGTTCGTCCTGCCAGTTAATGGTGGCCTTTGTCTGCATGCTCTCTTCTAAAAGCCGGATCATCCTGAGTAAAGTTATTTGTTTGCCGTTACCGAGGTTAAAAATATTATCGCCTGCTCCCGTATAATTCAATGCACCGGTTATCCCGGAAACAAGGTCGCTGATGTAAGTATAGTCGCGTTTGGTACTGCCATCCCCGAAAAGTGTAACCGGCTTTTTTGCTTTGATAAGGTTATAAAACTGGTGGATGGCGAGATCGGGTCTTTGTCTTGGACCATAGACGGTGAATAACCGAAGGATGATAAAATTGATATTATAAAGCTTCGCATACACTTTCCCCATTTCTTCAGCGGCAAGTTTAGTAGCCGCATACGGGCTGATAGGTTTATATAAAAGATCAGTTTCGTTCCAGGGCGTATTGGGATTAGTTCCGTATATACTGCTGGACGAGGCGAACAGAAATTGTTGAATACCGGCTAGCCTCGCGAATTCCAATAAATGAAGGGTGGCTTTTACATTAACATCATAATATAATGCAGCATTAGCAATGCTGGGTCTTACACCTGCCTTTGCCGCCAGGTGAATGATGGCGTCGAAAGAAACGGATTTAAATACATTCAATAAAATAGATGGGGTGGTGACCAACAAGTCCAATTCGATAAAATGATAATGGGGGTGCTTAAGGGCTTGTTGTTGATTATTTATTTTTATTGCAGGATCATAAAAAGAATCAAAATTGTCCACACAATACACTTCATATTGGCCGGAGGCCAACAAAACATCTACTACATGACTGCCTATAAATCCGGCGCCACCGGTTACCAGTATTTTTAAACGTGACATATAAGAGCTATTAAGGCATTATTAATACTTCGACAACATCCTCCTTTACACCGGATATATCAAACTTAAAACCAAGGCAGGCAATCAGTTTTTTTTATGGCTTAAAATCTTGAGGCAAAAATACACAAATGGCCTTGAGAAATAACTGATTTACCTCATGAACAGCCTAAATGTCCCGATTATAACTACACCAACCTGCTAATTATTCCTAATTCAATCGTATTATCCCTGTCGCGGCCAGTTACTTTCGCCGGATCGGTGTTCTGTGAAGAGGTTGCTAATGATTCACCAGCTTCAATGCCCCATCACTATATCTTTGTCCGATGTCCGGATATTTTGCGAGCAAATTTTCGATTACCTGAAGATCATTGGCAGTAAGTAACACATCGACAGCCGCTGCATTCTCCTGTAAATATTTTCTTTTCTTGGTGCCGGGTATCGGGATAATATCGTCTCCTTGCGCCAACACCCAGGCCAATGCCAATTGAGCCGCCGTTATATTTTTTTCAGCAGCTAATGCCGCAAAATCTTCTACCAGTTGCTGGTTATTATTCCAATGGCCTTCATCAAAACGGGGCAATGTCCTGCGAAAATCATCGGCGGCTAGTTCTTCTTTAGCACCTACGGTAGCAGTAACCAATCCTCGTGCCAATGGGCTGTATGGAATAAATGTGATCCCCAGTTCACGAACAGTATTGAATATTTCTCCTTCCGGATCTCTTGTCAATAAAGAATATTCACTTTGCAAAGCCGTGATAGGATGAACCGCATGAGCTTTGCGTATTGAAGCAGTCGATGCTTCAGATAAACCCAGGTATTTTACTTTTCCTTCTTTTACCAATTGCGCCATCGCTCCTACCATATCTTCAACCGGTACGCCGGGATCAATTCGATGTGCATAATAAAGATCAATGGTGTCGATATTTAATCGCTGCAAACTTTTTTCTACGGCTTGCTTCAGATAGGCAGGAGACCCATCAAAAAAGGTGGCGGAAGTACCGGCAAAATTAGAAGTACTCCCCTCCCGCTGCCGGAAACCGAATTTGGTAGCGATAAATATTTTATCGCGGTTAGGCTTCAATACTTTTGAGATCAGTTCTTCATTATGACCAAAGCCATACATATCCGCTGTATCCCAAAAATTGATACCGAGCTCCAGTGCTTTGTTCAACGTGGCAACCGATTCCTCATCGTTGCGGGGACCATACGCAAAACTCATTCCCATACAACCTAAACCGATCGCTGACAGTTTTTCACCCGTATTTCCTAAAGTTCTGTATTGCATGATCAGATTTTTATATAGATAATTAGCCGTTATTGGAGGTGCCGGTTAGCAGTTTCCGGTAACCAGTAACCGGTAACACCTACTTCCACCCTCCCCCCAGCGAACGATACAACTCCACCATGGCGCTTAACTCCTGCCGCCTGATAGAAGCCAGGTTCAACTCGGCCTGCAAAGCATTTCCCTGTGCAGTTATTACTTCCAGGTAATTCGCCATATCACTCCTGAACAAAAGTTTGGCGTTGGAAACGGCATGACGTAATGTATCTACCTGCCCGTTTGCGATCTGCTCCTGCTGTTTTAATTTATCAACCTGCACTAATGCATTCGCTACTTCGCCCGTCGCCTGTAACACTGTTTGCCGGAATTCAATCACCGATTGTTCCCGTTGCAGTTTGGCCACTTCATACTGTGTTTTCAATGCTCTTCTTTTGAAGATCGGTTGCGCAATGGAACCAGCTGCTAGTCCAAACAATGAATTCGGAATATTGAACCAATTACTGGCTTTAAAAGATTCTAATCCTCCACCGGCAGTTATATTTAATGTCGGGTACATATTGGCTTGTGCTATGCCCACCTGTGTATTGGCAACCATCAAAGCCAGCTCCGAAGAACGAACATCGGGCCGGCGACTCAACATCGCCACCGGCAATCCTTCGCTCAGCTCATTGGCTACGGCAAACGCATTTAATGATACTTTGCGGGTAACGGCACCCGGAAATTGCCCGGTTAATACCTGCAACGCATTTTCCTGGATAGCAGTATTTTGTTCCAACTGTGGAATCAATAAGGCAGTGGATTGCTTTTGCGCTTCCGCCTGTTGAACACCCAATGCATTGCCCACACCGGCCTCTTTTAGTAAGCGGGTTGCTACCAAAAAACTATCACTCAATAAAAGATTGTGACGGGCTATCTCCAATTGTTTATCCAGCATCAGCAGGTTAAAAAAGCCCTGCGCAATGTCTGCGACCAATTGGGTTTGCACGGCTTTCGCGGCTTCCGTCGTTCGCAGGTATTCTCTTAACGCTATTTCCTTTTGCCCGCGGATCTTTCCCCATATATCTGCTTCCCAGGAAAGATTCAAACTGGAATTATAGTTCTCCAGGTAACTCTTTCCCAAAAAACTCTTCAGGCTTATACCGTTCAAACTGTTGTCAGACGGACGGGACAACTGCCCGGTAATGCGAAGATCTACTTCAGGCAATTGCAGGTTCTTACTTTGTTTGACCTGTTGTTGCGCTATATCAATACGCTTTACAGCGATCAGCAGGTCATGATTATACTGCATACCCTTTTCTATTAATCCCTGCAGTGTCGTATCGGTGAAAAATTTCCTCCATTCGATATCCGCGATGCTGCTCGTGTCGGCAAAGGCCACCGCACTGAATTGCTTCGGTAATTCCAGTTCAGGCCGCTGGTATTCTTTTCCCATCCTGCAGGCTGATAAAAAAATCAGCAGCAGGAATATCGAGTATTGTCTTTTATATAAATTATGTAACATGGTCTTTTTATTTATTCAAAAAATTTATTCCGCAAGGTCAGGCATGGTTTGTTCTTCTTTTTTTCTTCCTATCTTTTCCTGCAGGTATTGGAATATGACGAATAATACGGGAATGATGAATACACCGAATACCACACCAGTAAGCATACCACCCAATGCACCGGTACCAATGGAACGGTTACCTAATGCGGATCCACCGTTTGCCCAGGTAAGCGGAAGCAAACCCACGATAAATGCAAAGGATGTCATCAGGATAGGTCGCAGTCTTAATTTAGATGCTTCCAGTGCGGAGGCTATCAATGTCATTCCAGCTTTTCTTCGCTGCACCGCATACTCTACGATAAGAATGGCGTTCTTAGCCAGCAAACCGATCAGCATGATCAAACCCACCTGGACGTAGATATTATTTTCAATTCCAAACAACTCAATAAAAGCGAAGACACCAAATATCCCGGTAGGGATAGTTAAGATAACCGCAAAGGGAAGGACATAACTTTCATACTGTGCCGCGAGCAGGAAAAATACGAACACTACACTCAAAATAAAGATCAAACTGGTTTGTGATCCGGCGCCTTTTTCTTCCCTTGTCATACCTGTCCAATCATAAGAATAACCTCTTGGTAAAGATCTTTCAGCAACCTCCTGTATCGCTTTGATCGCATCTCCGGAACTATAACCCGGCTTGGACACGCCATTGATAGTAACGGAATTGAAGAGGTTATTTCTTGTTACTGTTTCCGGGCCATATACCCGTTGTAAAGACACCAATGTATTAACCGGCACCATTTCACCGAGACTATTTTTTACAAATACGTTATTTAATGATGACGCATCAGCTCTATATTCCACGTCTGCCTGTACAATAACCCGGTAATATTTTCCGAAACGATTAAAGTCGGATGCAAGGCTGCTGCCATAATATACTTGCAGGGTTTGCAATACCTCGTTTACCGAAACGCCCAATTGTTTTGCTTTGTCTTCGTTGATATCCACCATGTATTGCGGGTTACCGGTACTGAAGGTAGTAAATGCATAGGCGATTTCTTTTCGCTGCATCAGTTCCCCGATAAGACCGTAAGCAGTCGCACCTAATTTATCAAGCGAACCACCGGTTCGATCCTGTAAGATGAATTCAAAACCAGTGGTATTACCAAATCCCTGCACCGTTGGGAACTGGAAAAGGAAAACACTCGCATCTTTTATAACGCTTAGTTTTTGATTGATCACCCCCATCACCCCTTCTACACTATTGACAGGTCCTCTTTTTCCTGTTGGCTTCATCCTGATAAATCCTACTCCATAATTTGAACTGTTGGCATTGGCCAGGATATTTAAACCCGTGATAGTACCGCGTCTTTCAACCGCTTCTACCTCATTCAGCAAAGTATCGATCCGGCTCATCACTTTTTGTGTTCTGTCCAATGATGCTCCGGGAGGAAGACTAACCGAGAACACAATAAATCCCTGGTCTTCCGTTGGAATAAAACCTGTCGGCGCTTTACTGACCATCCAGACAGTAGCCAGCGTTACGATGACCAATCCGCTGAGTGCGATCCATTTTCTTTTGATCAGGAACTGAATCGCTTGTCCATACTTATTCGTTGTTGCAGTGAACCCCGCATTAAAGCCGCTGAAGAATCGTTGACTAAATCCTTTCTTTTTCGCAGCACCGCCTTCTTCAGGGTTGTGCGGATTCTTTAAGAACAAAGCACATAAAGCCGGGCTTAGTGTTAAGGCATTCACCGCAGAAATAAGAATAGCGATCGCCAGCGTAAAGGCGAATTGTTTATAAAATACGCCGGCCGGGCCCTGCATAAATCCTACAGGAACAAATACCGCCGCCATCACCAGGGTGATTGATATAATAGCTCCCGATATTTCATTCATGGATTGTATGGTTGCTTTTCGTGCCGGCAGTCCCGTTCGCTCCATCTTGGTATGCACCGCTTCTACTACTACGATCGCGTCATCCACAACGATACCAATAGCGAGTACAAGGGCGAAAAGTGTAAGCAGGTTAATGGTAAAACCAAACAACTGCATAAAGAAGAAAGTACCGATAATAGCCACGGGTACGGCGATAGCAGGAATAAGCGTAGAACGAAAATCCTGCAGGAAAATAAACACCACTAAAAACACGAGTATAAAAGCGATCACTAAAGTCTCCACTACCTGCGCAATGGATTCGTCAAGGAATTCCTTGGCGCTGTACATATTAAAATAGTGGATACCCTTTGGAAAATTCTTCGCTGCTTTTTCCATCACTTCTTCCGCGGCGGTTAAAATATCATTAGCGTTAGAGCCGGCTGTCTGAAATAATGCAATGCCGATACCGGGCTTACCGCCGACATGTGTATTGGCACTATACGCAAAAGCACCGAACTCCACTCTCGCAACATCTTTCAGTTTTACTACCGAACCATTCAACGATGATTTTAAAATAATATTTTCATAATCGGTATTCTGCGACAATTTGCCTTTGTATTTAAGAATGTATTCAAAGGATGCAGTACTACCCTGGCCAAACCTGCCGGGTGCGGCTTCGAGGTTTTGATCCCTGATGGCATTTAATACATCCGTTGTCGAAAGATTATTCGCCGTTAAACGATCAGGTTTTAACCAGATCCTCATCGAGTAATCCTTTGCGCCAAAAACCATGGCCTGTCCTACGCCGGGTACTCTTTGTAATTCCGGAAGAATATTGATCTTGGAATAATTTTGCAGGAAAGTTTCATCATAAGTGCTATCATCACTGTATATCAGCGGCACCATGATCATACTGTTCTGCTGCTTTTGCGTAGTGATACCTGATTGCACTACTTCCTGTGGAATAATACTGGTAGCTCTTGACACACGGCTCTGCACATTCACCGCGGCCAGGTCAGGATCGGTACCTACTTTGAAATATACATTCAGCGTCATCGTTCCGTCGTTGCTGGAAGTAGAGGTCATGTATGTCATATTCTCCACACCATTGACGGCTTCTTCTAATGGCGTAGCCACCGCCCTTGCTACTACTTCTGCATTAGCACCGGGATAGGCGGCAGTGACCTGTACCGTGGGCGGAGCAATATCAGGGAACAACGTGATGGGCAAGGTGTATAAGGACAACAGCCCAAGCAAAGTGAGTATGATAGAAACGACGGTGGATAAGACCGGTCGTTCAATAAATCTTTTTAGCATGATTAATTTTTGTGTAGAGTGGAGAGAAGTCGGATCCCGATAGCTATCGGGACCGGAGTCTGAAAGTCCGAAGGATGGTTGCCTATAGTTGGCCTGATCATCGGTCTTCCGGACTTTCCGTCTCCCTGTCTTTATTATTTACAGTGGTTTTACTTTTAATATACTATCCATGGATATCTTTTCCGGTTGTATGGCCACGCCATCTCTTAACCTGTCGAGACCTGAATACACAATTTTCTGACCGGAGCTTATCCCTTTATCTACGAGGTAATAGTTTCCGCTTTTACCTGTCACCGTAATGGGTGTACTCACCACCTTATTACTATCGGCCAATACAAAAACAAATACTTTATCCTGCAATTCAAAAGTGGCTTCCTGCGGAACTATCAACGCAGAACTGACAGATCGCGGAATGCGAATCCTGCCTGTATTGCCGGAACGTAATAACCCATCGGCATTTTGAAAGCTAGCCCTGAAACTGATCGCTCCCATACTATTATTGAACTGTCCTGAGACGGTTTGCACTTTACCCTTTAGCGGATATACACTATTATCGGCCAGCACTAATTCAACCGGTGGCATCTGTTTTATTTTTTCTTCAATTGTTATTCCGGGAAATTGATTTTTGAATAGCAGGAAATCATTTTCACTAAAAGAGAAATAAGCATACACATCTTTTATTTCAGAAACAACCGTCAATGCTTCCGCTGTACCAAGTCCTACAAGACTTCCTGTCTTTAAAGGAATTCTGCCGATATATCCGTCCACCGGTGCTTTGATCAATGAATAGCCAATACTTATTTCAGCGGCCTGTACCATCGCTTCGGCCTGTGATACATTTGCGGCAGCGGCATTGTACGTCGATTGAGCTGTTTTTAGCTGCACATCAGACACCACGTTATTCTCTACCAGCGGTGCTAATTTAGCTACATTGATCTGTGCATTCGCCAAATTGGCTTTTGCCGCCGCCAATCCCGCCTTCGCATTATTCAGTTGCTCCCTGTAAGGACGGTCATTGATATGAAATAAAGGTTGGCCTTTTTTAACATAGGCGCCTTCATCTACATATATCTTGTCAAGGTATCCATCCACCTGTGGGCGGATCTCGACATCCTTACTTCCTTCCAGCGAAGCGGAAAATTCCTGGTAAGTGATGGCGGGCATATTACTCACGGTTATCACCGGTAATGATTGAACGGGTTGCTGGTATCCCCCGCTATTACCAGAAGAGGAGTTGCAACTATATATTGCCATCGCAGCAATGGCTACGACAAAAAGACCGGCAGTATTTATTGTTGTTGGTTTAAAGGTTTTCATGTTTTCAGTTTTACTCTTTATTAAGGTCATATCAATGGTTGGTTTAATCGATTCTTTATTTTTCATAGTGCCGGTATGACGAACAGGAAATGCCTGGCAGGACATTCACGCCGTTAATAATGCTGAACACTTCACTTTTTTTTGTTTCAATTGGCGCAGTACTGTTTACTAGGAAAGGTTCTGCTCTTTCCGCTATTACTACTATGGCCTTGCAATTGATATACTGCAGTTTTCTACATGGGGTTACAGGTCTGTCGTTGCAGCTACGGTGGTGGAATTTCTATACTAAAATCATCACTTTCTTTGATTTTAATCTGTCGCAAAAATTATCCCAGGTTCTTGATAAATCCGTTGATCGCATCATCCAATACCATTTTATTAAGCTCTCCTGATACCGGCGAATTCCCCATGATCTTGATCGATACAAGCCCATGTAAGATCGACCAGAATGTATGATACTTTAAACAAATATTGGACCCGGGTTCTTTATTTTTAGAAATGGCTTCTTTGATGGACTCCATCACGATATAGTCAAACCGTTCTTTATCATCCAAATATTTTTTCCCTTCACAACAAGCCATTCCCACTCCATACATCAGCTGGTAATACTCTTTGTTTTTCAAAGCGAAATTCCAGTAAGCATCGGCCATGGCCCTCAACTGGTCCACGGGATCGGTAAATTTTTCCCTGGCCTGCTGGATCTTTTTGGTCAATAAACGAAGCCCCTCATTACCAAATTCCACCAGGATCGCTTCCTTACTTTCAAAATGATCATAGATAACGGGAACACTATATTCGATGGCATCGGCTATTTTGCGAATGGAAAGAGACTGCCATCCCTCTTCCTTCACCATCTGCCATGCCGTGGTAAGGATCGCCGTTCTCACTTTTTCCTTTTCCTTCAGCCTGCGTTCAGTTATACCCATATTTGCGTTTTACCTAACACCGTTAGCAAATATAACAACGTTTTTATTTCCGCCAAATAAATTATCTGTTAAAGAACTTCTTTATGCAAAGCAACCGGTACCTACTGACAACCCTATGGCAGTTGATTTGCTGACCCAATATTTTTTTTGCCGCATCAGAAATCTTTTATCGATGTCAAAAATACAAATTGGAAATATCCTTAACAGGGTGGAAATGCGGCAATAAAAGGGTCGGTTACGACAATTGCATTTTATACTTCATGGGTTCCTGACTAAATGTTTTGCGGGCAAAGTTCGTGTCGTAGAATTCTTTTCCCTATCCCCAAAAGAGGTGAAAATAAGGAGCAACCCATTTATCTGCCAGATTAATTTAGACGGGACAAAATGATTTGCGAAAGGCCGGCCACCTATTCCTTCCAGGCATTTCTCAAAAAACGTAACCAGTTACCATGCATAATATGCTCAATGTCCGCCCGAGAGTAACCTCTTTTAGCAAAAAGTGCGGGAAGCTTTTGAAGATCAGCAATTGTTTCCAGGTCATAAGGGCATTGCTCTCTGCCAAAGGCTCCGTCAAGGTCAGACCCGATTCCAATATGTAGTGCATTGCCGGCAATCTGGCAAATATGATCTAAATGATCGATAATTATTTCTAATTTACAGTTCATCGATTGTGGCGTCGATTGACCCCTCACCCAGCCCGGCACCATCATCCATGCATCTAAGGCGCCACCGATCACCGCACCCCTGTTGATCAACTCTTTTATTTGTTCGTCGCTAAATTGACGATTATGATCGACCAATGCCCTTACATTATTATGACTCGCCCAAATATTACCATTGAAATTATCCAGCGCTTCCCAGAAACTATCATCACATAAATGTGTTGCATCAAGGATAATATTCAGTCTTTCCATTTCTTTGAGCAATTCTTTTCCGGGCTCACCCATATATCCTGCAGCATCTGTACCCTGTGCATAACGGCCCGGCCCATAATGTGCAGGACCCACCGCTCTTAACCCATACTGGTAAGCTTTTTCCAAATGCTTTAAGGTAACAATGGAATCGGCACCTTCTAAACTCAAAATATATCCAACAGGCTTTTTATCATTTGAACCTGCTGTTTCCCAAAGTGCAATATGATTTTCTAAAGAGGCTGCATCATTTATTTGTACCATCTCCCCTTCTTCTTCCATAGTCTTATACCAGGCCACCTGACCCTGCGTCTGCGCCCAGGCCTGATGAGGGGAATGCCAGCCGGGTAAAGGATTTCCCGGGTCGACATATCTCGCTATCTGTGTCGCTACAACCAAACCGATATTTCCCCTACGTAATTCCGGAAGTGATACCGTTGCTTTACCACGATCGGGCTTATCTGACAATCCCTTTTCACGGTCATTGATCTCAGCGACTGGTTTTCTTAGATCACGGTTCCACTCCAGCGCATTCATGCTAAGATCCAAATGGGCATCTATCGTAAACATATTGTTCTTTGAAAATTATAAATTTATTTTCCTGCCACGGGCGATGATCTTCCATTCCCCGGTAGTTTTTCCATCCTCAATAGTTAAAGCACTTTCATATAAAGCACAGGTTGGGCATATATGAAAAGGCAGACCGTATAATACATCACCTACTTTATAGCTATGTGGCTTATCCGTTTCCGCTACCAAATGTTCTTCACTCTGACCAACGAACTTTAATTCAGGCGCATTGAGAAAAACAACACGGCTGTTCAAATCTTTTTCAGCTGCCACTGACTTGTGTCCTAGGTCAAGGCAAATCAAATTTTCCCCTGGATGAGAAATGACACGGCTGATCACTAACGCAGCGGGAAGAAAAGGTTGTTCCGCTAATCCCTGCTGATAACCTGCATCCCAGTAAATGAAGGTTCCGGGGCTACATTCTATCTTTTCTCTTTTAGCATGAACAGGAAATGTGGGTGAGCCTCCGGCTATGATAATTGGTTCCGCCAATCCTTTCTTCATCAATTCTTCTTTCAGCCATACTACAGGTACAAACGCTTCATCAGATTTTCTTTTCCTGGTCTCAAGCTCTTTATCATGAATGTGTCCGTCGTAGGCATGCAAGCCAACAGGTCTAATACCTGTTTGCTTAGCACATTCAATATAAAGATCGATTGCAGGCTCACCGGGTATAATACCCGTTCTGTTCATACCAACGTTGAGATCTATGTATACAGTAATGACGAGATTTTCCTCCGAAGCCTTTTTTGAAACTTCGTTTGCAATAATGCTATCATCAACAAGACAGGAAAACTTTGTTGCAGGGTATTTTTTTATCAGTGCGATCAACCGGTTGATCTTTGGCCCGACAGGTTGATAGGCTAATAATACATCCGGCGCCTGGCAGCTTGCCAGCATCTCCGCTTCAGCGATCGTGGCGCATTTGAACTTATTGATACCGGCGGCCATTTGCAGCAATACCGCCTCTCTTGCCTTATGAGTTTTTACATGCGGTCGCAAACGATTCACATCATCGATCATACTCACCAGTAAGTCAATATTTTTTTTAACCCGCGCAGGATAAATAACCAATGCCGGGGTATCTACCTCATTTATATTTTCGATCCGGTACCACTCTTCCATGTTTACAATCTCATTTAGTGTAGTTCAAACATCGCTTCTATTTCAACCGGTATATTGTCCGGCAATGAACCCATTCCTACCGCACTCCGCACTCCAATTCCATTCTCTTCGCCCCATACCTTAGCAAACAATTCACTGCACCCATTAATGATATAAGGATGCTTTTCAAATTCAGCCACACAGTTCACCATTCCTAATACTTTGATCACTCTTTTTATCTTATCAAGACTGCCCAGGTGTTTTTTTATTGTGGCCAGGATAGCAAGACCCACTTGTTGCGCCGCCAACTTTCCTTCTTCCTGGCTCATATCTTTTCCAATGCGACCCATGATCAATGTCCCGTCCTCTTTTACCGTTCCGTGACCAGAAACGTACAAAAAATTGCCAACAACAAGACAGGGTTTATAAACTCCCAACGGAGCCGGTGCGGGAGGTAATGTTAATCCTGATTGTGCAAAGCGTTGTTCAGCCGTTTGTTCCATGATGTATTATATAGTTTATAAAATAAGATTCAAAATTAATACACAGATCAAACCAACAATAGAAACAATCGATTCCATTACCGACCACGATCGCAGCGTATCTTTTATACTCAGGTTAAAATATTCTTTAAAAAGCCAGAAGCCCGCATCGTTCACATGCGAAAACATGAGGCTGCCGGCGCCAATAGACAAAACCATCAGGCTGGGACTTGTATTTGTATCCCTGACCAACTGTTCTACTATACCGGCGGCCGTAATACCCGCAACGGTGGCGGAGCCAACGGCGACCCGGATCAGCGCTGCAATGAGCCAGCCAAGTATCAATGGAGATAATGAACTATTACTAAGCAAGCCGGCAATTTCAAGCGCCACTTTACTATCAACGAGTACCTGTTTGAAAATACCAGCGCCGGCAATGATCAGCAGGATCATCGCAATGTCCTTGACCGAATCACCGTAAATATTCATGACGCCCTGCATGTTCTTTCCCCGTGTGATACCCAACGTGAATGTAGCTACGATCAAAGCGATCAGCATTACGATCGATGGACGGGAAAAGAAAAATATAATATCCTCATATTTGGAATCGACGATCATAGGGAGCAGGGTCATAACGGCAAATAAAATCACCGGGAGCAGTGCGGTCAAAAAACTATTGACAACACCAGGAAGCTGTTCCTGTTTCAGCTCCGGAGGTTTAAAAGTTTCAAGAGGTTTTGAATCAATGCTCCTGAGTGTCCTGGAAAATAAAGGCCCGGCGACAATGATCGTTGGAACAGCAACAATGAGACCGTACAGCATCGTTTCTCCAAGCTCAGCTTTGAATTTTCCCTCCTATGTTGCAGGTGAAGGGTGCGGTGGTAAAAAACCATGCGCTACTGATAAGGCCGCGAGCAATGAAATACCGGTGGCAACAGCGGGAAGCTTGTATTGATAGACGATCGAAAAGATCAGCGGGATCATCAAAACAAAACCAGTGTTATAAAACAGCGGTATGCCGATAACAAGACCTATCAGTGCCAGCGCCCAATGAATATTTTTCAGACCGATGGCCTTCATGATGGTAGTAGCTATTTGCTGGGCAGCTCCGCTTTCCGCTATCAATTTTCCAAGCATGGCGCCAATTACAATGATGATAAGCGTATCAGCGAGGATAGCTCCTATGCCTGTTTCGACGGATTTCGTTATGCCGGTTAAAGGAATGCCGAGGCAAAGCCCTGCAATAACACAAACGACGAGGAAAGCCAGGAATGGATTGATCTTACAGACGGCAATAAGAATCACTAAGGATAGTAAGGCCAGGAAAACAATCAATAAGGTCATGGGGATTGTATTGAAAGCGATAAGATAAAGAATAATCAGGATAGGAAAAGGAAATTTTATTTGGTGCAGGAACAAAATTTCATCGCTTGCTACTCTCCCGGTTTATAGGTGCGTTCTGCATGCTTCATCACATCTTCTTTATAAAATAATACATCCTTAAACTTACCTTCAATAAACATGGCAGCCTGGTCAGTAAAATGTTTTGAAGCAGGATCAAAATATTGTCCACCCGTTATAATAGATTTTGCTTTAACCCTGTTACCAAACTCAACGGCCGCAACAAAACTATTACCTGCTGTACCATATCCTTTACTTGTTTTTTGCCATACAGCCTCGAAGGCAGGTAATGAACCAAAAAAGGCAGAGGCCATACCTACGGGAATACTTGGCTTTTTATCATCAAACGATTGTCCCTTGTTGACCCGCTGATACCGGTTGATATCACCCCAGGGCACTTGCCATTTGCCATAAGAATGTTGTAAGCCGCCCACGACCTCATTTAATAACTTTAGTAGTCGTTTTGAATCGGTATTTTTTGCGAGAGACGTATAAACCCTGGTTTGATCATGCGAGTCATCATGCTTTACCTCATAATAGGTACTGCTGATAAAATGATAGGCCCATTCAATGGCCAGTGATGTGGCAACAGAAGATACGGAAGATCTTTTATCCCATGAACGAAGTGTT
>JANOCH010000609.1:0-3511 GCA_031412015.1 Chitinophagaceae bacterium | reverse complement strand
CGGCTTAACGAATAAATCCTGATCGACATATCGCTGCTCAGCTGCATATCAATCTGACGAATAAAGCCCAGCTTTAGAATATATTTTCATCTTCATATCTTTGATCAGCATCAGTCCCGACTTACGTAACACGGAATACCGCCTCGTCGCCAAGCCCTGGACGTTGTGAGTCATGCACAATTTTTATACTGTAATTTATTCCTAACAATTAAACCAATAAAAATGGAAACAGCAGTAATGACAAACAAAGAGATTGCTCAGGCAGTCTATAACTATTTCGGCGAGGGTAATGTTCCCGCAATTCTCGACTTGGTTACAGATGATATTAAATGGACCTGCCCGGGACCCACAGAGATACTCCCTTATGCACGTATCTACAACGGGAAACAAGGGGTAGCGGATTTTTTCAGGCTTATTTATGAGAACAAGGATTTTCCCAAATTTGAGGTTAAGGAGCTTATCGGAGAAGGCGATAAGGTAGTTGCACTGGGGCACTGGGATGCAAAATCGAAAAAAACAGGTAACTCTTATTCCGGAGATTGGGCCATGGTGTTTTATTTCAGAGATGGGAAACTATGTGAGCACAGAGAATATTATGACTCCTATAGTGAGGCAATGGCTTCCAAAGGATAAAATTGCTTGATCTGAATTTGAAAACCCGTTTCGTTTATCGCCCGTTATGCCGAAATCATTTTGGATGATTCACGAAACGGTTTTTTATGTCATATTCAATTCCGTCTATATTCGAAATATTTTATTATTAAAGTGTAAAAGTAACTGCACGAACACACAACAGCGAGGTTTTGCGTCAGCGGGGGTCGACGAATAAATCCTCATCTTAGTGCTACTATCAGCGGTATATCGGGCTGACCGAACACGGATGAGCTATAGAATATGTTTTCAACTTTTGTATCTTCGATCGGCTTTAGTTCCGGGCTGAACGATTTCAAAATGCCCCGCCGAACGCAAAGCCCTCACGTTGTGCGTCATTCTCTAATGTAATCTGAAAAAATTGAATAATACTCGACTGAAAAATCCTTCCTTTTTTCTTTGCATTGCAATAGTTGGGTTATTGGCAGTATTAATTGGGTTTGCAAAAACATTTATTATACCTGTTTCAAGCGGCTCTTTTAAAGCTCCAATTGTAATTCATATTCATGGTGCTTTTGCGTTTTCCTGGATACTATTATTTTTAATTCAGACTTCATTAATTCATTTCCGAAAATACAGGTTTCACCAACTATTAGGCATTTTTGGGTTTTTTATCTCTATTGGGGTTATGATAACAATAATATCAGCGGAAATGAATGTTGTAAAAAGGGAATTAGGCCGGGGAGTTGGTGAACCTGCATATTCCACTTTAATTGGATCTATTACTTCGGCAGTAATATTCTCTTTACTCGTTTTCATTGGAATATTAAAGCGGAATAATTCTGAATCACATAAAAGATTTATGCTATTGGCGACCATTGTGGTGCTATGGCCGGCATGGTTTAGATTTCGCCACTATTTCCCTTCAGTTCCAAGACCCGATATATGGTTTGCAATTGTCCTTGCAGACAGCCTTATTGTATTTTCATGGGTATGGGATCGGATTAAGAATGGACGGGTTCACCCAGTACTTAAATATGCAGGCTTATTTATTATTTTGGAACACATATTTGAAGTGTTAGCATTCGACAGTGTAGAATGGCGACACATTGCGAAATGGATTTATTATATTCTATAATTGCTTTTTAAGAAAAGAAAGAACGCACAACAAGGGGTTTGGCAATATGGCGGCTTTACGAATAAGTACTCCTATGTAAAGGTTTTCGCTGCAAGGGCGGAAAAATTTTACAATGAATGATTCCCATTCCTATTTCTTATCAGCATCTTTCAGCTTTTATATTTTTATCACAGGCGGTTAAACTCCTATTAGCAGTCGGCATTACCGCTGCAATTTTTTATCAATCCCTTAAAGTAATAATATAAGGCTGCAGGCTGATCGGAGCAGTATGTTGCAATACCTGTTCGTTAGCGTCAATCCGTTTGCATAAATCTTTCCTATGATTCATACGACCTTATCGAATCCCGTTGCTCGGGTTCGCAGGAGGAAAAGGATGAACGGCAAGGAGTGTGAGATTTTATTTTTAAACTTTACTCCGCAAAAAAAATGTATTATGCATTCATCTGTGTTTTCTGAGCTTTCCGTTCTCCAACGACTGCTTTGCTTATTGGAAATCGTCTGTTTTTTGTTTTCCTGTGAAGTAAAAAAAAACAATCAAGTGACACAGTCTATCGAAAAGCTGGATAACGAAGGGCATTATTATTTAACTTTGTCGCCGGAAGTAAAAACTAAGGGGCTGTTGCTTATTCCGTGCGGATTTAATACACCCGAACAAATTCTTGAAGAAACGGATTTGCCCTTTAAAGCTTGTCAAGAGGGTTATACTGTTGTTATTCCGTTCTTGCATTCAGCAACCATTCCCGATTCGGCATTCATTTTTCAAAACCGTTTGTCTGCACTCATTCCGCAACTCGTGACGAAATACAAAATACCCCCCGGACGATTCATTATCGGTGGGCAATCCTGGGCCGGCCACCAATCGATTTATTACGCTGAAAGATCTTTTCAGGTCACCCAGTTGATTAGGCCGGACTTGGTCTTTGCCGTTGATCCTCCGTTAGACATGCAGCGGTTGTACAACGAATATAAACGGGTAGTGGGGACTGATACCATTTACAAAGCGGCCCCTGAAGCCGGTATGGTCCTTAACCTTTTGCAGGCAACATTTAGCGGAACGCCTGAAGAAGAAAGTACGGCGTATGCGTACGGTTCCTCCTACACACGGACATTAAAAAAAGGCGGCAACGCACAATACCTCCTTACTGTACCGGTACGGCTCTACTCTGACCCCGATATTATTTGGTACCTCCACGAAACGAATACGCCAATCGAATGGACAAATACGGCTGATGCTACGACCTTCGTCAATGAATTGCGCATTTTAGGAAACAATCGGGCAGAATACGTTTCTTGCTTAGGGAGGGGACGCAGGCCCGACGGCCGACGGCATCCTCATTCCTTTTCAATGCTTGACGCAGGTGAGTTCTTGAATTGGGCAAGTGGTCATCTTGAAAAAAAGGATAAATAAAATATTTGTGCCGGGATTATAATCAAACTTAACTTAAAGAAAGCATGCCGCTAACAAAAGTATTGGCAAAAGCTGCGCAGACGGAAGTCAAATCGGCGGTTTTTTCATTTCTCAACTTAGGTTCGGGCAGGACAAGCAATGCTGATTTTTTTGTTCATAACTTCAACAAAATATTTTCAATTAGCAGCGGTTGTGGGCAGACGGAGGTCTATTCCCAACCTTCGCCAATACCTGATCGTTGTGCGTCATGCTATTTCAACTATATTCACAAAAAAAGCTTTGACAAATACAAAGATTAACCAAAATACATGACCCAAACCCGCCAGCTCGCCGCCATAATGTTCACTGATATTGTCGGGTATACTGCTTTGATG
>JANOCH010000608.1:0-2560 GCA_031412015.1 Chitinophagaceae bacterium | reverse complement strand
AATACACATGCATACCGCCGACCCCGTCTTCATTGTAACGTTTACGATCAAATAATTGCGGAAGTATGCCTCCCATCGCTGCGCCGGTTGAATCATGCAAATATTTGCCAACTACATTGCTATTATTGGCTAAGCCATTAGGATGCCGTTGCGATTTTGAATTCAATAAAAGCCTTGCTGATTCACAAGCACTGGCCGCCAGTATCACCACTTTTCCTTCTACCTGGTATTCCATCATATCATCTTTACTGACATAAGAAACACCCGTAGCAATTCCTTCTTTGTTGGTCAGTACTTCGCGGGCCATAGCATTTGACACAATATCGATATTACCCGTCTTCAGCGCTGGATATATTAATACATTAGGAGAGGAGAAATCTGCTTTATAAAAGCTACAGTTCCTGCCGCATTGTGCACAAAAAGCACAGGCGCTCCTTTCTTTATTATCCGGTAATTGTTGAGTAAGTATTGAAAGCCGAGATGGTATAACTTTTACCCCGGCCTGTGTAGCGGCATTCTTTATAAATAACTCATGCAGTCTTGGTTTGGGTGGCGGAAGGAAAAAGCCATCGGGATCATTTTCCAATCCCTCATTGGTACCAAAAACGCCGATCAGTTTATCCACGCGATCATAAAATGGTTTTACATCTTCATAACCGATCGGCCAGTCATCGCCCAGCCCATCTATACTTCTTCTCTTAAAATCCTTGGGGCCAAATCTTAATGAAATTCTTCCCCAGTGATTGGTACGGCCGCCCAGCATTCTTGCACGCCACCAATCCCATTGTGTTCCCTCAGCCTTTGTATAAGGTTCTCCATCTATTTCCCAGCCGCCATAGCAAGCGTCAAAATCTCCGAACGGTCGAAGTTTGGTGCTGGCGCCACGGCGGGGAGAATCCCAGGGGTTTTTAAACTGCGTGATGTTCTTTTGCGGATCGTACATCGGTCCGGCTTCAATGATACAAACTTTCAAGCCGGCATTGGCCAGGATATAAGCCGACATACCACCACCGGCCCCGGAACCTACAATAACCGCATCGTATTTTTTAGCTTGTTTCTTTATTTGAAAATCTCCCATAATCGAAGTTGGTTTGCGTTCAATAATTGAACGCCAATTTACACGTAAACATTCATTCAGCGAAGATTTTTTTATTTCTATTTCGGCCGAATCACGTCAACGAAAGAATCAAAGTATCTTTAACTATCAATTATTTGCCGGATGTAATGAACAATCAATTTAACACATGAAAAAAGTCATTCTACTAATTTGGCTTATCATACCATTTATGACCAAAGCGCAAAACAACCAATATGCTTCGTATCCTGAATATACAGGCGGGGATCTGGGATTGCATTATGCTCCGGAAAAATCCTCGTTTCGTATTTGGGCGCCAACCGCCACCAAAGCTCAATTGCTTTTATACAACGACGGATTAGCCGGAACCGTTACGCAAACGATTGAGATGCGAAAAAGCCAATCCGGCACCTGGATAGCTTCGGTAAAAAAAGAGTTGAAAGGAAAGTTTTATGCATTTCGGGTCCGGGTAGATAATAAATGGTTACAGGAAGTTCCTGACCCCTATGCAAAAAGTGTGGGTGTAAATGGTAAAAGAGCCATGGTCGTTGACCTGAACGATACCGACCCGGTCGACTGGTCAAAAGATAAGAGTCCGGCATTATCAAACCTGACTGATGCGATCATCTATGAGCTGCACGTAAGAGATGCAAGTATCGCTGTCAATTCGGGCATAAAGAACAAAGGAAAATTTTTAGGGCTTACTGAACAAGGCACGAAAAGCAACGAAGGCCTTTCGACCGGGCTTGATCATTTAAAAGAATTGGGAGTAACGCATATTCATCTTCTGAAATATTATGAAATCTAATCAATAGATGAAACAAAGACGGATAAATTGCAATACAACTGGGGCTATGATCCGCTGAACTATAATGTACCCGAAGGTTCTTACTCGACTAATGCTAACGATGGCGTTACCCGCATCCGGGAGTTGAAAGAATTAGTGAAAACATTTCATCAAAATGAATTGAGTGTAGTAATGGATGTAGTATATAATCATACCATGCTGACAGAAGAATCATATTTCAATCAACTTGTCCCCGGATACTATTACCGTCAAACACCCGACGGAAAATTTTCCAATGCCACCGCCTGCGGCAATGAAACAGCCAGCGAAAGACCGATGATGCGGAAATTTATGCTGGAGTCTTTAAAGTATTGGGTAAAGGAATATCACGTAGATGGTTTCCGTTTTGACCTGATGGGAGTACATGATATAGCCACCATGAATCTTATTGCCAGTGAGCTCAGAAAAATAAAACCAGATATATTGTTATATGGAGAAGGATGGACGGCCGGTGCCTCGCCATTGCCAGATTCGTTAAGGGCATTAAAAAAATATGCTTATAAACTAGATAACATAGCGGTGTTCAGCGATGATATTCGTGATGGGATAAAGGGAAGTGTATTCCGGCATGAAGAAAATGGTTTTGCCAGTGGCCGGCCGGGCATGGAAGAAAGTATAAAGTTTGGCATAGTTGCTTC
>JANOCH010000607.1:0-6501 GCA_031412015.1 Chitinophagaceae bacterium | reverse complement strand
GACAGTTTTTGAGGAAGAACAGGCTGATAGTATAGCCGGAATCCCAATCATGGATGCCAGGAATTTTCTGCGTTGAAGTGGATTGCTCATGATAGAAGATCGGTTGTCATAAAAAAATCAGGTTGAAAAAAGTTGCACCAGTCCATATATGCCAATACTAATAATAGATAATATACTGATCACAAAAATCAGGTTATAAAAAATGCCGGAGGGCAGGAATGGCGTTCTCTGCTTTCGAAAATAAATTGCCGCGTATACAATTACAAAAAGTAAGACCGAACCTATGATACCACCGGAAATGATCATGAATACTGGCAGCTTGATAAAAAGATACGTGATAGCCCATATTAAGGGAATGATCCAGGCCAGCCAGCCCACTAATTTTTTTCTTTGCCGGATATCGAAAAAGTTGATCCATCCCATTTGACCGAAGATATCCGGAAATACTCTTGTCCAGGCTGCCAGCGAAGCGAATACACTGGAGAATAACACAAAGAATGCCCCCACCAGGAAAACTGTTTTTGCGCCGGGGCCGAGTGACTGTGTATAGATCAATGCCAGTGTTTCTATTACCTGGTTTCCTTCCGGAACAACCGCGCTGCCATGAAGTACTGCCGCGCCCAATAAATAGAAAGCCGCTGTCACGATCGTGTAAATGATCATGGCTATCACAGCGTCAAGATACATGACCATGGTCCACCCTCTCGCCCTTTTTCTCCATTCAGGCGAATCATTACGCGGGCCCGTGTACGCTGCATACCCCTTTTCTATACACCAATAGTTGTAGGCTACGATTTCATCGGCGCCAACCCCGGTAATACCGAAAGCGCCAAAAGCTACTGCGACGATGGCTGGCGGAAATTTAAATTGTAGTCCTTCCCACACATCAGCCGAAGAAAAACCAAAGGCTGTAAACTGTAGCATAAATACTGCGGCGATAGTGGAAATAGTAAACCCAGCGATCATTACCAACGAACCTTTCTCTATCACACTATAATATCCTTTATATATCAATGCCGACGTCAGCAGTGCAATAATGAAAGCCCATAGAGATGCTGGAAGAAAAGGAAAGAGCATCTGCAACACGATAGCAGAGCCGCCCAGAATTCCACCGATCTGTACTATTTTAAGTGAGATCAATATGAAAACGGTCCAGACAGCCCAGTTGCCTTTTCCCGGTCGCGGTCCGGGTAATTCATTAAATGACCGCATGGCTGTTTGCCCGGTGAGTATGGCTCTTTTTCCAAACTCCAGTTGTACAGCCACTTTTACCAGGCAACTGACAATGATGATCCAGAAAGCGATAAATCCTGCCCTTGCACCCAATGTGGTGGTGGCTATCAATTCACCCGACCCAACAATGGAAGCTGATAGAATAAAACCCGGTCCCAGGAATTTCAATTTCTTAAAGAAAGAAACTGGTGGCTCTTTGATGGTTCCTTCTGTTATTACGTAGGTATCTGCAAGCATAAGAATGTTGGCTGGGCTGAATTGCTGATGACTAAGATAATTCTTCTGCAGTGTTATTGGCCAACTTATTCATCGGCTCAATCCTTTGAAAACCTGGTTTATTATTAATCCCGGCCATGAAAGAAACATGGAACATAAATAAAATAAATCGACATTTGATATGCCGTGCAACAGGTGTTGGGCGACCCGGGATAATTTTATTTAAAATCAGTAACACAGGTATCATGAACTACAAACGCAGGGATTTTTTACAATTGAGCGGCAGTATCGCTGCCGGGCTGGCCATTGCCCCTTTCGGCCATGAATTCTTATTGAATGATGAGTTGGCTGATATCCTTAAGAAGCAAAAGAAATTTGGACTTCAACTGTATTCATTACGGGAGGACCTTCCTAAAGATCCTAAAGGTGTATTAAGACAGGTTGCTTCTTTTGGGTATAAACAAATTGAGGGTTATGAAGGTCCACAGGGAATGTTTTGGGGTATGAGCAATACCGATTTTAAAAAATACATGGATGACCTGGGTATGGAGTTCATCACCAGTCATTGTAATATTGACAAGGACTTTGAAAAGAAAGCCGCTGAGGCTGCTGCTATCGGGATGAAATACCTGATCTGTCCGTCAAGAGGAGGAAAAAAGACAGTGGATGATTTTAAAAAAGTGGCCGATGACTTTAATGCCAAAGGTGAGATATGTAAAAAGAACGGCATCCGGTTCGCCTATCATAATCATGAATACAGTTTTAAAGAAGTCGATGGCCAGTTTCCACAGGATATTATGATGAAGAATTCAGATCCTTCATTGGTTGATTTTGAAATGGATATCTATTGGGTGGTCACCGGCAACCAGGACCCCATTGTCTGGCTGGATAAATACCCCGATCGTTTTGTATTGGGGCATGTAAAAGACAGAATAAAAGGTGCGACAGAACGTGGCGCCAGTTGTATATTAGGAACGGGCAGTATTGATTTTCCTAAAATTGTCAAAGCCGCCAAAGCGAAAGGCATGAAGTATTTTATAGTAGAACATGAGCGATACGATAACAGTACGCCGTTGCAATGTGTTGAAGCCGACGCGGCTTACATGAAGAAGCTGAAAATCTAATGCTGTAACCGATTCGCCTTGAAGGTTGTTTCAAAGATGCATTGGTGAATTGGGCCTGTAAGTCGGGTAGACGGGAAAGTCTAATTTTGAATTGATGATTTCTTACCGTCTTACTCCACTGGAGTCCGACTGACCGGCAATTCGATTCCTTGCTTATGCGGGTTTCTTGGCTGCCTGCCTCGCAAGCATCTTCCATTTACCATTTTGTTTTTGCCAGACCAATAAAACAATGATATCGATCTTGGTTATTCCATTGTTGTTGTGCAGATCAGCCATCATCTTATGTCTTACTACCGCCGCATTACCTGCGATGGTTATTGTTTGATCAGAAAATGTTACTGTGCCAAGCTTGCTTTTTCCCGTCACCAGCGCATCAACAAAAGCAGCTTTGGTTTCTACCAACCCACTGGAATGTCCATAGCTAAGTTCCTCAGCGGCCAGGTCTTCCAGGATGGTTTTATCAGGAGTCATCAGTGCATTGCGAAGCGTTTCAACCCGGCTCGCTACTTCTTTTTCTTCGACTGATTGAGCGACGGAAGATATAGTGATCAGCAGGAGGAATAATAGAAAAGTAGTAGTAAACTTGATCATGGTAGATTGTTTTGGGGTTTGCTAATATAACAATCTTCTCCCGCTTTGGTCATCATTTATTTGGGCTGATTTATGTTTTTAAGTGCAGGTTAAGCATCCGGAAAATCCTGTTAGAAAAAACTCATTTCAAATATGCGATACCCCTTTATAATGCCTTTCGGAAATGGATTAAAATAAAGCAATAAGGTTGAGCGGACTATGAATGATTTTTCTACTAAGGTTCGGTGCTCTGCCAGCAGTCAGACAAACTAAAGTAAGGGTTAACCAGTCCGGCACCTCAAAACGAACGGGGCTTTATTTATAACTAAATTTTCATTAGACGGCGCATTGCCTTATGAAGAGAAGATCCGGGATCAAGCATGGTTTCTACTATTGAAAAATGATTTGATCCCTCGACGTGTATCATTTCTACAGGATTTGTTTTTTTCCAACAGGTATACAATTCCCGGCTTTGATCATGGAATTCTTGTGTTTCCTCAGCGCCCACTACTATCGCCAATGGACAATGAGTCACCGGTAAAAGTTTAACGGGGCTGTTTCGTAAGGCCGTTAAACTATCCAAATTCAGCACCTGGTTCAAATCAGAAAGGCGGATGGGCTCGAGGTTAAATATGCCACTGATAGCGCATACTCCTTTGATCGCATCTGCTGCGACATTAGCCTCGCTCCAGTTGGTGGCCATTAACATAGCAGCCAATTGTCCACCCGCACTATGCCCGGCAACATATAGCTGACCGTGATCACTATTATAATCTTCTATGTTATTGTACACCCATTGAATGGCTCCGCGGCAGGATAATAATATCTCGTCGATCGATGCAACCGGTGCTAATGGGTAGTTGATAATAACCGTCGAAACATTTTCCCCGCGAAAGGCTTTGGCGATAAACTGGAAATCGGCCTTGTCAAATTTTTGCCAATAGCCGCCGTGAATAAAGATCAGTGTTTTGGAAGAAGGTTGCGGCGAAGGATAGATATCGAGTTGTTCCCGTGGTAATTTACCATAGGCGATATCTTTAAAAACAGGAAGTTCTTTTTCCGTTTCCAGGCTTAGGGATTTCCACCTTTCGATGTGATTCGCAAAATCGGGAACATGCAATCTGTTGTTATATTGCCTGTCGAGAGCCGCCTGGTCGTATTGTTTATAGATCAGCATTCAGAAGAAACTTCGCCTGCTTAGCCCGCGATAGCCGCTTTTTCTGTTTCTTTCAGGCAACTAAGAACGATCTTGTAAAACTCCGGATGTGATTGCCATGTTTTTCCTGAAACGACCTGGCCATCTTTTACCGCTTCGTCGGGGGTAACGTATATGCCGCCACAGGATTCTACTTCAAACTTTACATGCTCATAACAGGCGATCTTTCTTTTGTCGACCAAACCGGCGGTCACCAGGATCTGGACGCCATGGCAGATAGCAAAAACATATTTGCCACTGTTGTAAAATTCTTTGGTGATAGCGATCACTCTCGGGTCGTTACGTAAATATTCAGGAGCACGACCGCCGGGAAACAAAACGGCACGGTAATCCGCAGGATCCACCTCGTCGAAAGATATCTGTGATTCCACCAGGTAACCTTTGCGTTCGACATAAGTATCCCAGCCCGGTTCAAAATCATGGATGACAAGGTTCATACGTTTAACAGCCGGCGCCGCTATAACGGTTTCATAACCGGCTTCACGCAAGCGATGCGAAGCATACAAAATCTCAAAACTTTCGCCGGCATCGCCGGTAATGACCAATATCTTTTTATTTGAATTCATACTAATAAAGTTAATGGAAATCCTGATTGTTCAAACTGTTTTTACAACGCCGTCTTAGCGTCCGTTTCAAATTTCCAGTTCGGGCGGGTAAGTACCCGCAATTGTCGGTCAGTATAACTTACTCAGGAAACTTGTTTCAAGGCCGTTTCTTCACTGAAATCAAAATAGGTAAAACAAATATTTCTCAATGAACCATATACTTCATATAGTTTATTCGAACGGATGCCGTATTACATAAGTTCTTCGTTACGGATCGCAGCGTTTTTTTCCAATAATGAATCTGTCAGCAAAAGATAGCTATCACTTTTAATAGAATTTTTCAGTAACCGGTGGGCTTCGACCACTACTCCGCTGTACAACTTTGTGAACCGGTCAATCTTGTATTCTGTCATCGGGCACATAATGTGCGATGACCTTTAATGACAGGTCCAAAGGCTGTGAAAAACTGTCTTGCAACTCTTCGCGTTTCAACTCAAAAGCAGTTACCATCAGCTTATATTGTTGCACCAATTCATGCAGTGAAGGCGCCTTGCCATAGCGGTAAAAAAAAATGGCATCCCCTTCCCCTTCCGCTATCGTTAATTGCATCTCATTTTGACCCATCACTGCTGAGAGCAATTCACAGGTAATTTGTTTGCCGGTCAGAATATCGGTGGAATGAACAAATTCGGTAAACCCGCTGATATCGGCGATAAATAGTAACCCGTCAAGAACACCTCTATCCGGGTTTACAATTTCATGATTATTAAACTGTTCCATTTCAATTTTTTTCGATGAGCAAAGCTAGCCCGGGTCAAACCTGTCAGCCTTGTTTAAAAGCCCTGATATTTTACTTAAAAGGTCAAATGGTAAAACTTATAAGCGGAACGATGATATTGGCGGGCTCCCTGGTAATTTTTCTATTCCGTTTGTAATTTGTTTTCGTTGGAACAAAGGTAGAGAGTCGAGAGTCCGTCGGCTTTGTTTAAAAGACTGGGGACGATTTGTGGTGTTGGAGTTGTGTTGGAGGCAACGCTGATCCGTGATTCGAACAGTTTGACTATACTATTACCGATCAGGGATATGATGATTGGGGCATGTTAAAAGGCCAGAACCGTAGAAAGTCGCATATTGCATCCAGTTTGTCAGCGGCTAAATCCTATCGAACTTTTGTTTTCTCTGCCTAATAATTGATTCTTAAGATTATCGTATTCTTCGTCAGTAAGAATATCACGATCTCTCAGGAATTCAAGCTTACTTATTTGCGCCTCAAGAGGGAGAGCCTTGTCTGTTTTCCCATATTTATTTAACAGGAAATGATTGGATGCTTCAATTATTTTGTCTGAGAATTCCAGGACATCTGGCTTAGTTTTGTTATTGAAAGGAAGTTCGATATTGGTCCCGTCGTACGTAAGAATAGTAACGGTTTTTTTTCTTGTGATCAGGGCTAAAGCAAGAAAGCACGTTCCCCCGGTAAGAGAAATAGCTGATATTTTAGTGTTCGAACCAAATAGGAATAATAGCCCTATCACAAGCAGGGAAAATGCTATGACCAATAAATTATCGTTCGTGGTTGTTTGAATCCTTTTTTTATTGT
>JANOCH010000606.1:0-8517 GCA_031412015.1 Chitinophagaceae bacterium | reverse complement strand
TCACTATTGAAAAAGGAAAACACAATAACCTGAACGAATCCCCGGTGTTTCATCAACACCTGGATGCGTTGCTACAATTGCCCTGACCGGGGTTAAATGGGTAAGACATGAAGGGCTTTATTTTTTCTTATTTTTTCCGGCACGGCGGCAATGATCTCTTTTTTCAATATTTCTACCAATCTTTTCTTTACAAAATCCCTGTGAACGACAAGGCTCACTTCCCGCATAGGTGCAGGTCGTTTAAACTGACGTAATTGCTCCTGCTGTTTGCCTGTTAATTCCATACTGGCCAGTTCCGGTAATATAGTGATACCGTCACTAAGCTCAACCATTCTACGTAGCGTTTCAATACTGCCAGCCTCATATTCAAATGAATGTCCTTCTTTACTGGCCTTTTGCAATTCACAAAGGTTCATGATCTGGGAACGGAAACAATGGCCCTCCTCCAGCAACCACAATTTGTGCGGATCTATGTCCTGAGCCAGCACATAGTTCTTTTTGAAGTCATGGTTTTTTTTGGACACATACACCAGCAATTCCTCATAAAAAAGTATATGTTCTTTAACCCCGTGTTCCTGCAAGGGTGTTACCAGTATCCCGACATCGATAGTTCCTTTCCGGAGACGGGTCACCATCAGGTCCGTCATCATTTCGTTGACGATCAGTTTTACGTGGGGATATTTTTTGGCGAATTGCTGGGCGAATAGCGGCAACAGGTAAGGAGCCAGGGTGGGAATGATCCCTACTTTCAGCTCCCCGCTCAATATTCCTTTGCGGGTGTGCAGCATTTCATTCATCGCATCTCTTTCTACCAATATTTTTTTGGCATGCTCAATAATATCGATGCCGGCCTCTGTCGGCATTACCGGTTGCTTGCTGCGATCAAATATTTTAAACCCCAACTCCTGTTCGAGTTTGTGTATTTGCATACTGAGCGTGGGTTGTGTGACATAACAGTTTGCCGCCGCCAGTGCAAAATGCCTGAATCGGTCAAGCGCTACGATATATTCCAGTTGAACCAGTGTCATGATATAGTTTTTACCTATGAGATTATAAAATTAATCAATAAGGTTTACCGGCAATTGCCACAAATTTGTGTTCTAATGGATAATAATCTCAACCATGTCCGGGGATTGGGAGTAAATCCCGAAGAACCCATGCCGACGAAACATTCGAAGGAAGCCATACCAGTAGCTTAAACTAATAATAGCTTATGACCTGGGAAAACCGTCTCGTTTTCGAACGAGGAGGTTTTTATTCTTCTAAAAACACCTTCGTCTTTCCCACTTTCAATTTGTACCCCACTCCTATCTTTAATGCATAATTTTCTTTATCGTGGCTGACGGGGAAACCAAAGCAAACCGGGTAATCATAATCATGCACGATATCGCTGATCAACTCGTAAACCGTTTTTCCAAAAGGACGCTCTGTGTCTTTCATATCAGAAAAGCCACCAATCATCAATCCGGCCAATTTGGATAATTTACCGCTTCGTTTCAATTGATAAAACATCCGGTCAACAGTATAGAGGTATTCCCCGATATCTTCTATGAATAATATCCTGCCTTTTGTTTTCAGATCAGAATCAGTGCCTACTACATTGGCCAGCAAGGCAAGGTTACCGCCTACCAATTCGCCGATCGCTTCCCCTGTTCTGTTAAGCTCATGCGGATTGCAGCTATATTTTGCCCACTTACCTTCCAAGGCGGTTCTTAATGATTGTACATAACGATTAATATAACCTGCATCATTAAATGCTCCGGCCATCGGCGCATGCAGGGACGATATATAATAGTTGGAATAAAGATGTGCATGCAATACCGTGATATCGCTAAAGCCAATGATCCATTTCGGTTGCTTCCTGAATTTTTTAAAGTTTAGCTGATCTATGATCCTTGCCATACCATAACCTCCTCTTGCGCAAAGTACCGCCTTCACTTCATCGTCATCCAGCATTTGCTGAAAATCATTCAACCTTTCTTCATCTGTTCCTGAAAAATAATTGGCCGAATCGCTACCAACCGTTTTCCCGACTTTAACCTTATAACCCCATTCGTCTTGTAATACACGGATACATTCGGCACATTTTTCATTTGTCATATAACCGGCCGGACAAACCAGCCCGATAGTGTCACCCTTAACTAAATATGGTGGAATCTTGATCATTGACTAAAACTTTATTTATTGATTAACCAGCGATTGTTTTTAAAAATTTTGGCGCTGTTCTTTTTTTAGATGCCTGTTCATACGCATAAGCTATCGTCAGCAGCTCATCTTCTTTATAAGCCCCGGCTATAAAAGAAAGACCAATGGGCAATTCATGAACGGTGCCCATCGGAACCGAGATATGCGGGTAACCGGCCATGGCAGCGGGAGGGCAAAAATAAAAACCGGTCCAGTAATCACCATTTACCAGGTCAATACAATTGGGCAATCCTATACTGGTTCCTATTATCGCATTCAGTTTGTGTTCACTCATCATATCATCAATTATTTTCCTTGAGCCCAGGGTTGTCTTCAAGGCATCAATGTACTCTTTACTATCTAACCCGCCCCTTTTTTCACTAACCTCCAGTGTTTCCTGTTTAAAAAAAGGCATTGCTTTCGCTTCGTTATTTTTATTGAATGCAATCACATCTGCTAAAGTCTTTACCCCGGTATTGGCAGTAGCAAGATACCGGTTCAGACCGTCTTTAAACTCGTATTGCATGATCGCGAATTCCGCATCACCCAGATCACGGGTCTTTTTTAATAATTCCACTTCAATAATGGTCGTTCCTTTACTTTTTATCAGCTCGATAGCTTGTTTAAAAACGGCTACTACTCCTTCATGTCCTTCCAGGAAAGATTTCTCTACACCGATCCTTTTCCCCTGCAGACCGTCGCTATCAAGAAACTGGGTATAATCCTTCTTCACTTTGCCCTCGCTTTCTCTGGTAGTTGGATCATCTTCATCAATCCCGGTTAACGCTGCCAGTAATATCGCGGCATCTTTTACGGTCCTTGTCATTGGGCCTGCCGTGTCTTGTGTTTTAGATATAGGAATGATACCCGAACGGCTCAATAAACCGACGGTCGGTTTAATACCTACAACACCATTATAGGACGCCGGTGCGATTACGGACCCATCGGTTTCTGTTCCGATAGCTACTGCACAAAGATTGGCGGCCACTGCCGCACCAGATCCTGAACTTGATCCGCAGGGATTTCTATCCAGCACACAAGGATTTTTTGTCTGGCCGCCGCGGCTGCTCCATCCACTTGACGAACGACTGGATCTGAAATTAGCCCATTCACTCAGGTTGGTCTTTCCCAGCAATACGGCTCCTGCATCTCTTAATTGTTTAATAATAAATGCATCCTGGCTTGCCTTATGCCCTACCAACGCCAGGGATCCGGCCGTAGTCATCATCTTATCGCCTGTATCAATATTATCTTTTATTAAAACAGGTATGCCATGCATCGGGCCGCGAACCTTGCCTTCCTTTCTTTCACGGTCCATATTTTCCGCAATATTTATAGCATCGGGATTAATCTCGATCACGGAATTTAAGGCCGGTCCCTTTTTATCTATCGCCTCAATCCGTTTTAAATATAATTCTGCAAGAGACTTTGCCGTATAGGTGCCATCTTGCATTCTTTGCTGCAGCACGTCAATAGTTATTTCATTTAGTTCAAATTCATCAATGAAAGGTTCATTTTTTTTATCGCCGTTCTCATCCTTTACCTCTCTCGCTGTTTGCTTACAGGAAACAATTCCGATTGACGTGATAGCGATTCCGGTTACAGAACCTTTTTTCAAAAAATTTCTTCTGTTCATCATGATAATTCAGTTAAAGCGCATTGCTGCTTTTGTACCGTTAATTTATGTCTTACTCCACATTTTAAAGCAAAATTATTTTTCTGGTGCCCTACCGGGAAATCAAAGCAAACAGGATAATCATACTCCTTCACTTTCTCCAACACTACTTGCTCCAGGGTTCTGCCAAATTCTTCGCCCGGATCATCGGTCTTTATTTTAAACCCGCCCACGATCAATGCGGCTAACTGTGAAAGTTTCCCGCTTCTTTTCAAATTCCAGAACATACGGTCGATGCTGTACATATATTCGCCGGTATCTTCTAAAAATAATATCTTGCCTGAGGTTTTAATATCCGATTGGGAAGCTGCTAAAGATTCAATGGTCTTACTATTCCCGCCTACAAGAATGCCGGAAGCTACACCGATTTTATTTTGCCGGTTAGGTATGAACGAATATTTCATTTCCTCCCCGCTCAATGCCTGCCTGATGGAAAGAATGGTTTCCGCCTGAATGGGCTCCGCCTTATTCCAATTATCAGGAAAACTATTACACATTTTGGAATGTATGGAGGCTATACCCGGGTTGCGATTAATATGCGAATGAAAAACAGTAATGTCACTAAACCCGATGACCCATTTGGGATGGCTCCTGAAATGTTCCCATTTCAATTTGTCAATGATCCGGATAGCGCCGTATCCACCCCGGGCACACATGATAGCTTTGATACCTTTATCATCCAGCATCTGCTGAAAATCACTGGCACGCTCATCATCTGATCCACCAAAAGTGAACTCTCTTTTACCAATGCTTTCACCGATCTGTATTTTATAACCCCAGCTTTCCATAAGCTGTATTGAAGGCTGAATTTCCTCCAGCGAAATATACCCGGCCGGGGAAGTAATTCCTATTAGATCTCCCTTTTTCAAATACGCCGGGATCACAGGGAAACCTTCGCTGCCCTGGTTGACATGATCTGTGTTGCCGCTTGCCAAGGATTCCCATGACAAAACAGAGCCGGCGACAACGGAAACAGAGGAGCTTAAAAAATCCTTTCTCTTCATTTTTTAAAGTTATTGGAAATAGGCGAAAAGTTTCCTGGTTCTGAGGATCGATATAATGAACATTATAAAAGTAATTTCGACTACGAATAACGCCTTTTCGTCGCAACATTTGTTGTAATATCGATGATCAACTGTTTTAGTCATTAACTTGCCGGCATGAGCCTTGCCTGGTATCAAAAAAAATGGGTTACGGTGTTGTTACACATGGCAGCATGGATATTACTTTTCTCGCTGCCGTATTTGTTGCGACCCTCTTTAAATGACAACAGACCGGTCAACAATGAGCCGCAGCCGGCCCTGGTGCATTTACGGTATGTTCTTAATAATCTTATTTACATTGGCTTTTTTTACCTGAACGCCGGATGGCTGATCTCCCAATTCATTTATAAAAGAAAATACAAACAATGGGCCGCCATATTAGTTGTAAGCTTCATTACCATCTTGTTTATTACATGGCTGACGTTGTTCCTGCTATTGGGGGTGCCAAAATTTAATTTCCGCGGACATATACTTTTTAATTTCTTCTTTTTCCTTTTCATACTGGCTGGCAGTACGGCTTATCGTATGATAAAGGACAGGACCCGTGCCGACAGGAAAGCGAGGGAGAAAGAAAATGAAAATCTCAAAACAGAATTATCACTTCTTCGTTCGCAAGCCAGCCCGCATTTTATGTTCAATGTGCTGAACAATATGGTAGCCCTGGCCAGGAAGAAATCCGACCTGCTCGAACCATCGCTATTGAAATTTTCTTCGCTGATACGCTATATGCTGTATGAAGCGGATGAAGAAAAAGTGCCCCTGGAAAAAGAAATCGAGTACCTGCAGAGTTATGTCGATCTGCAGCAGCAACGGTTTGGTAAAAACGTTCAGGTAATGGTAGAATTGCAGAAGCCCGATGCTAATTACGAAATTGAACCGATGATGCTCATTCCCTTTGTGGAAAACGCTTTTAAACATGGAACCGGGTTGATTGAAGGCGCCATGATAAAAATTCAACTTAGGGTGGAGAACAATAAACTCGATTTTTATGTGCAGAATAAGTATGACCCGTCTTCTACGGAGGTCAAAGACAAAACTTCAGGAATTGGCCTTGCTAACGTAAAAAGAAGATTAAATTTATTGTATGGCAACAAACACAGCCTGCTTATCTCCCAAAAAGATAACTGGTTTACCGTCTCCCTTCAATTAAATTAAAATCAATGCTACGTTGTATTGCCATTGATGATGAGCCGCTGGCGCTCGAACTGCTGGAAGACAATATCGGCAAAGTACCTTACCTGCAGTTGGCAGCCACCTGTAGCAATGCCATGGAGGCGATAAAAGTATTGCAGGAACAAACTGTTGACCTTATGTTCCTGGATATTCAAATGCCGGGTCTTACCGGGTTGCAGTTTATTCAATGCCTGAAAGAAAGACCGATGATCATTCTTGTCACCGCTTATGAAAAATTCGCCCTGGAGGGTTTTAATCATGATGTAGTGGACTATCTCGTGAAGCCCGTATCCCTGGAGAGGTTTATCAAAGCCTGTAACAAGGCATGGGAACTTTACCAGCTAAAAACAAAACCAACAGCGACAACAGCAGCCGGGAAATCTCCGGACTATATATTCGTTAATGTAGACTATAGTTTGTTTAAAGTAGTAATAGATGACATCATGTGGATAGAAGGCTTGAAAGATTACATTAAAATACATCTTAAAAGTTCTTCCAAACCGGTCATCACGCGAATGGCAATGAAAGCGGTGGAAGAGTTGTTACCTGGCAATCGTTTCATCCGGGTACACAAATCTTTTATCGCCGCTATGAATTTTATTACCGCCATCAGGAAAAGTTCTGTAATGATCAGCGCCGTGGAATTGCCGGTAAGCGACACTTACCAGGAGGCGTTGATGAAGCTGACAGGAAAACAGGGATAATACTACGCGGATGCCACCTGGCTTATCCCTTGTATGCTTTCTTCGGTTATTCAATAGACTTTATAAACATTTATCACATTTTTGCCGAATTAACCATCCGATAAAATAGATTTAAGCCTGCTTTTGAAAATAAAATATAATTTCATCGAAACAAACACTCTTGTTATAAATCATTAAAACATTTTTTTACCATGAAAAAAATAAATCTCTTTTTGCTTGCCACAACCGTATTATTTGCTCCAGCATTGCACGCACAAACCGTTGATGAAATTATCACCAGGCATATCGAAGCCATCGGCGGTAAAGAAAAACTTGGCCAGGTAAAATCGATCTACTCAGAGATTTCCATGGAGGTAATGGGCAGCCAATCTCCGGTAACTGAATATACACTGGAGGGAAAAGGATTTAAAAGCGAAGCCGAGTTTAATGGCAGCAAGATCATTAGTTGTTTTACTGACAAGGGGGGTTGGGCTATCAATCCTATGGCTGGCTCTAGTGAGGCCCAGGCTATGCCCGATGAGCTATATAAAGCAGGCAGAAGCCAGATCTTTGTTGGGGGTGCTTTATTAGATTACGCATCGAAGGGTAACGCGGTGGAACTTGTCGGGAAAGAAGATAATAATTATAAAATAAAGGTGACCAACGGGACTTCCGAATCCAACTATTTTATCGACTCAGCCACCCATTATCTTGTCAAAATGGTTTCAAAAGGCGAAATGATGGGTTCGCCGGTAGAGGTGGTTACGAGTTTTTCGGACCATAAAAAAACTGATTTTGGCATTGTATTACCCTACGCCAGATCGATAGATCTTGGAGGTTTTGTGCTGTCCGCCAAAACAAATAAAGTGGAAGTAAATAAAGAAATCGACCCTAAAATTTTTGAACAACCGAAATAGAAGAGCTACCCATGTTCACCACAAGAACGGATGCCGTTGGTATCCGTTCTTTTATTTTAAGCCACCCTCAATTCCCACAGGTATTCGTCGCATCATTTCCCGGTCTCATCTCATTTGCCTGGCAGGGAGGTATTCCGGCAGCTACATTTGTGCCACAAAACAAAAGCTTCTTTTTATGAAAAAAATCATGCTGGTCCCGGTAATAGTTTTATTAATGGTTGTTTCCGCTTCCGCACAATTTCCACAGGGTGGAAAACCCGGTCAGCAGCCTCCTGCTATCGGTCACATTTACGGAAAAATAACGGATACTACCGGGGCCTCTCTTAACGATGTATCGGTTCTGTTGTTACAAAGCCGTTTTGACACCGTTACCAAAAAAAGAAAAGAAGTTTTATTAAAAGGGATCAGTACCAAAAACAACGGTGAGTTTAGTTTTAGTGAATTGCCGATGTTTGGGCAACTGAAGCTGAAAATTTCAGCTACCGGTTTCCAGCCTTACGAACAAACGGTATCCTTTCAAATGAAAATGGATGCAGGCGTTGCGCCAAAATCCGGCAATGACCCGGCCCAGGCTATGGCCGCCATCAGTAATATGGCGAATGCGTTTGAAAAGGACCTTGGCAATATCAAACTCCAGGTAGACGCAAAACAATTAGGAAACATTACGGTGGTTTCTACCAAACCCGCCATGACACTGGATATTGACAAAAAGGTTTTTAACGTAGATAAAAATATCGTTAGTGCAGGTGGTACCGCATTGGATGTTATGCGAAATGTGCCCTCGGTCCAGGTAGACATTGACGGAAATGTAACGCTGAGAAACGCATCGCCACAAATTTATA
>JANOCH010000605.1:0-6071 GCA_031412015.1 Chitinophagaceae bacterium | reverse complement strand
GCTGAGCTACACCATTTCTATCGATAAAGATGTTGAAATGGATTACGTAGAAGTCCCCCCGCTCCTGCTGCAACCCTATGTTGAAAATGCAATCTGGCACGGCTTGATGCACAAAGAGGAAGGTGGATGTATTGATGTAACGGCTGCGATGAAGAAAAATGAATCGTTGCTGGAAATAAATATTACCGACAACGGTGTAGGCCGGGCAAAAGCAGAAGAACTGAGGAGCAAAACGGCCACTAAGCATAAGTCAAACGGAATGAAAGTGACGTCGGAAAGGATAGCATTGATCAACCAGATTTATAAAACCGGCGCCAACGTGGCGATCTATGATGTAAATAATGGTCAGGGTCATGTAGCCGGCACTCGTGTTGTAATTCAAATACCTGTGTAATGATACTTCTAAAAACGATCATTGTCGATGATGAACCTGACAGTGTTGATCTGCTCAAGATCGAACTGGCAAAACACTGCCCACAGGTAGAAATAACGGCCACCTTTACCAGTTCGTCAAAGGCGGTGAATGAGATTGAAAAACTGGAGCCGGACTTGTTGTTCTTGGATATAGAAATGCCGGGAATGAACGGCTTTGAAATGCTTGAAAGACTCCTGCATCTTCATTGCAGTATAATATTTATCACAGCCTATAACCAGTATGCGTTAAAAGCCTTTCGTTTCAATGCGTTGGATTACCTGGTAAAGCCTATCGAAACAAACGATCTTATTGAAGCGGTCATTAAAGCGGAAAAGAAAATAAAACCCACGGCAACTCAGTTAAGCCTGGTGCAAAGACAACTCCGGGGAGAACTCCCCAGCAAGATTGCCATCCCGGGAAACACCGGCATTTCCTTTGTTGAACTAAATGAAATTCTTTATGTAGAAGCCAGTAATAATTATTCCAAATTGCTATTGACCGATAAAAGGGTGTTTACGATTTCCAAGACCTTAAAAGATGTGCAGGAGGTCCTGGAGGGCAGCCACTTTTTGCGCGTTCACCGGCAATTTATCATCAACCTGAATCATGTCAAACAATTCAACAGGAACGACGCCCTTCTTACAATGGTCAACGGTGATCATATACCGGTGGCCCGCAATCAAAAGGAAAGACTGGTTGAAAAGTATGGGTGGCTATAACCTGGCAACGCGTTGTATACCGGATTGAAATTAGCAACGAAGACAGATCAGGCAGATCATTATCTTTGTCGCACTTATGATTGCTAAAACACTCTTAGTTGTCTGCTTGTTGCTGCAAGTAGTTTCCTCGCCGGCACAAAAAAAAGATAAACCTGTTGCCATTATTTTTGACAGCGATATGGGACCTGATTACGATGATGTGGGTGCTATCGCCATGCTGCATGCTTTTGCCGACAGCAGTCATGTTAAAATACTGGCCACGGTAGCCAGTACTAAATATGAAGGAGTAGCGGGGATCTTCAATATTTTTAATACGTATTTTGAAAGACCTGATCTGGTGATTGGTGTGCCAAAAGGAAAGGCGCTGGAGCTTAAAGATGTTCAGCACTGGACAGATTCTTTATTAATTAAATATCCGCACAGCATAAAGAGAAATGACGAAGTTCCCGATGCGATCGAAGTTTACAGGAAAGTGCTCGCATCCCAACCGGACAAAAGTGTAACGATCGTAACCGTTGGTTTTTTGACTAACCTTTCCGACTTGTTGAAATCACCGCCTGATAAATATTCCCCACTTAATGGCAAACAATTGGTCAGTAAGAAAGTAAAACAATTGGTTTGCATGGCAGGCCGGTTTCCTGCAGGTAGTGAATTCAATGTAAACCAGGATGCGCCGGCCTCACAGATTGCTTTCAATACCTGGCCAACGCCTGTCTGGCTCAGTGGTTTTGAAATAGGACAAAAAGTAAAAGTAGGATTACCGCTTATCCACAATGACGCTATAGAAAACAGCCCTGTAAAAGATGTGTTCCGGATTTGTATTCCCCTGGCCGCGGAAGACAGTGCGGGCCGCATGAGCTGGGATGAAACAGCGGTCTTAGTTGCCGTGAAAGGATATAAGCCCTGGTACCGCCTTGAAAAAGGTAAGATGATCGTGGCGGACGATGGAAGTAACACATGGGTAAAAGACCCTTCACCGCACGATCGTTTAATAGAAACAACATCTCCTGCTACTGTTCAACAACTGATCAACAAGTTGATCATGCATCAGCCTGTAAAAAAGTAATATAAATTCATCTGAAGCGCCCATCAGTTTCGACAGCTTCCTTTAGCAGGGAAACAATGGCGTCGATATCAATTTCGCTCGTCGATTGAAAGATTTAATAAAAAACCTGCTTATTGCTGCCATGTGTAAGATAGTGGTCAGCGTCTTTAAATTTATTCCCCTGGCAAAAACCTAACATCACGCCGCTTTTAAAACCAACCCAGCGCACAGACGCCGGCCATAACAGGCAGATCCTTCCTTGGCCATAATAAAATGGAACGTTGTAAGTAAGTTTTTTTTGAAATGAGCCGGCAAATTTTCCAATACAATTTGCCGAAGTACATCCGTGATGATACGTTCTTCTTCGGGTAAGTAATCCCAAAACTCTACCAGCGATCTGAATTTGATTCCGTTTTGAAAACTCATGTTGCAACCTTGCTGTTAAAGCTAAAATAGTTTTTATTACAAAAGCCGGCATTTAGGTAGAATCGCTTCCAACGATCGGGGTCTTGCTACCAAAATTTCAAATAGGCCATTTGCAAATATCTCTTAGGGCAAACAATAGCCGGGGAAGTTCATTTGCAAAAACAGCCGGATTTTCTATGTTGAAAAAACTTATATTTAAACAGCCTTAGATCTGCCTGTTAATATTCCTGCCCGATTTTCGTACACTATACATTCTTATCACCTCAACCACTTTTTGATGTCCCGGTTACACCAACTTGCGGCTATCGTCTTCACTGATATTGTGGGCTATACAGCCATGATGGAAGAGGATGAGGTAATGGCAGTTGAAAATATTAATCGCTTCAGGCAAACGTTAGAAAGATCGGCGCCGGAACATCATGGTACCATCATACAATATTACGGCGATGGCTGCCTGCTGCTTTTCAACAGTTCTGTCAACGCAGTGTTATTCGCAAAACTCCTGCAAAACGATTTCAACGTTTCACCCCGGTTGCCTGTACGTATCGGCATTCACATGGGCGACGTATTATTGAACGAAGGAAATGTTTTTGGAGATGTGGTTAATATTGCCGCCCGTATCCAGGCACTTGCTCCTCCCGGCTGCATTTATATTTCAGAAACGGTACACGAGAATACAAAAAATAAAAAGGAGATCAAAAGTCGCTTCATAAAACAGGAACTGTTGAAAAACGTAAAGTCCCCTGTAAGTATCTATGAAGTACCAACCGGTGCTGCAGAGGCTAATTTCTCCTTATCCCCGACCCAAATTAAAAGCTATTTCATCGCTCCGGTTAATAGTATCGCGGTCCTACCTTTTTTGAACATGAGCAATGATCCCGAACAGGAGTACTTTAGTGAAGGTATGGCTGAGGAAATAATAAATTCATTGGCGCATTTACAAGAACTCAAGGTCGCAGGCCGCATGTCTACTTTTCAATTCAAGGGTAAGACAAAAAGCATAAAAGAGATCGGTGGAAAGCTTGGGGTAAATTCTATACTGGAAGGCAGTATCCGAAGGCAAGGCAACCGCCTTCGTATTACGGCACAACTGATCAACGTAGAAGACGGTTTTCACCTCTGGTCGGAGAAGTATGATCGGGAAATGAATGACATCTTCGCCATACAGGATGAGATCGCCTTATCCATTACAAAAAACCTGAAAATGGCATTACTGGAAAAAGACAGGGAAAAGATCAACCGTAGCCGTACGCAAAATACAGAAGCCTATGAGTTATATTTAAAAGGCCGGTTTCACCTCAACAGGCGTGGAGCTTCTATACCAGCCTCTATACAATATTTCCAAAAGGCAATTGATACCGATCCGGATTTTGCAATGGCATATGCTGGTTTTGCGGATGGAAACCTTGTCCTGGCTAATTACGGGTTGGTGCCACCCAAACAAATAATGGAGAAAGCCAAACAAGCGGCTGAAAAAGCCATTCAACTCGACCCCTTGCTTCCTGAGGGCCATTGTTCTCTTGGCTTTTACTATACCCTGATCGAATGGAACTGGCCGGAAGCAAAGAAAAATTTCCTGCGGTCGCTTGAATTAAATCCACGTTACACGCAGGCCCATTCGTGGTATGGCTGGAATTATGTGACGATCGTAGAAGGTAGATTTGATGAAGGGGAAAAACATGGAGAGCTACTTGTAAAGCTGGAACCACTTAGCGCCTATTTTAATGGCACCTATTCATTGATCTTAGCTACGGTGGGGAAATTAGAACAAGCTCTTGAAGTTTGCCGGACCGGCATCGAATTAGATGCTAATTCATTTATATGTCTTATTTCAGAAGGAAATATATTGATGGGTCTGAAACAGTATGAAGAATCAATGGCCTCCTTTGAAAAAGCGATGAGGATATCCAACAGGCATCATTTTGCTGTAAATGGTCTGATCTGGGATTATTGCCTGACCGGAAATACTGAAAAAGCCCGAAGCCTGATGAACGAATTGAAAGAAAGAGATGGCAAAGAATATATCGCCAAAACATTTACCGCGGTATCGGCGGCTTACCTGGGTGACCTTGATGAAGCTTTTGATTATCTTGATCAGGCCTTTAATGACCATGACCCTATCTTAATTAACCTTAGAAATGAAAAATGGGGACCTCCGCAATTTAGAAATGATCCCCGGTTTCAGCGGTTGATAGAAAGAATCGGGTTTCCTGCCTGAGATTGTTTTTTGTTACTGTGTTTTTATGGCGCCATTCAGTAGTTCATTAATTCAGTTAGTTGGGGCTTGAAATCAACAAACATTCTTATCCAAATATTGCTACGCTTATCTCAACCCAACATCTTTATCCATTCCCCATGCGTAGGATATTCTTTGATCAATACATCTTTTTCCGCCAGTTCAAAATCTGCAAAATCAAATCCTGGAGCTACCGTGCAACCCACAAAGGCGAAACCGTCTTCGCTGACAGGTTTCGAAGCAAACCAGCAACCTGCAGGAACTATTTGCTGAAAAGAATATCCATTCTCAAGGTCATCACCCAATTTCAGCACCTCTCCTCGTCCATCGGGGTGCAGTACATAGATATGAAGTCCTGCGCCCGCATAGAAATGCCACAGCTCATCGCTTTGAATCCGGTGAAAGGCAGAAAATTGTTTCCCTTCCAATAAAAAATATATGGCCGTAGCGAAATAGCGTTCGCCAGAAAAGCGATTGGGTAGTGCTGCTTTTTCTATCTTCTCTTTACTGCGGTATGTTTCCAGGTAATGACCACCTTCCGGATGCGACCGCAGTTGATATTTTTCTATTAATTGCCGGGCTGTAAGCATAATGAGTAAGTTATTTAACGATCGTCAATTTAGTCAATTGTACGATTTCATCTTTTGTATCCCTTTAATATTTTCATTGACGCAACAGAGAAGTAAAGTGGAAATAAGACCTTATGTTCATTTATATTTCCTCCTTAGCCATTTAAAAAGGTTACATTACAGGTTGATCTTATTAATCCAATCAACCTTTTGTTATGAAAGAAACTTTTACGAGAACTTACCGGGGCCATCAATTTGATTTCAAGCGGGTGCTTTCTACAAGTTTTGATCCCTGGTATCACATTTCCGTTAACCTGGATAATGTAGATATCAAATACAGGATGCACAACCGAAACAAGGAGGCAGCCTGGAAAATTACCGAACAAAGACTGCCGAGACTTTTATACTCACTGGAGGCAGAATTTAATGAGTTGATACAACTCAATGAAAAACCGGTAGATCCCTATCACAGGGGAATGCACTACCGGGCTGAATAATTTCTTTGACCTGCCATCTTGCTTAAACACCAAAACAGCTTGTTCGGGGTATAAAATTATTTTTTTACCAATCTCTATGGGCTGTAATCGAATGGTGTCTGTAATTTCTTCATAATGATCTAAATCTTTGGGTACATCTAGATTTTTGGAATAGAATAAATAAC
>JANOCH010000604.1:0-7999 GCA_031412015.1 Chitinophagaceae bacterium | reverse complement strand
GGTATCCGGGTTTTTGTAGTTATTTTGCAGACTAAATTTCTCAACCTTTATGAAACTAACAAAGCTTAAAATAGCATTCGGCATTGTAGCTTTAGTCGCAGGCCTCGCAGCCTGCCAGAAAGAAGTGGATTTCCAGGATTTGAATGGTTCCGGCCCTGGGGGTGGCGGCACTATTGATTTAATAGGCAATTGGAATTTTGTCGGTTTAACTGCAAAGCTGAAAGCTACTATTATCGCATCTCAGGCTGGACAGGAATTAAAAGCAGTTGTTCTCAACGATTATGCTACCACCACGGCTACCGGTACTCTTACCGTCACTGCTGATCAGTTTAAATTTATACAATTGGGCCATACCGTAACGGGCACTCTTTATTACCAGACTTTCCTTAATGGTCTTTTGATCGATAACCAGACGGAACCTATAAACGAAGTGACAGATCCTTCGGACGATATATTGGATTATGTTCGAAACAGTAATGATTCCATCACTTTTACCAATGGTTTTACAACGTTACCTGATCCCTCCGGTACCCCCGCACCTACAGGTCCGATCGGCGCCAAACTCAGTATGAGTAGCGATACGCTTTCAGTGAAGATTAAAACCACTTTATCACAAGACGCCAGCCAGGGTGGTGTGCCGGCTCAAGTAAACTTCGATATTGAAAGCACCATGAGATTTAAACGCCAGTAGACAAATTATTTCGCCGCGATAACTGGAAACTTTCAAACAGCATTTATCCTGATGCTGCTCTTTTTCTTTTTGATCGTACAAGAAAAGAAGGCACAACCAGCAAACCGCATTGCTGTTAATTAGTGTTCATCAGTGGCCCAATTCCCTGTAAGTTACTTCTTACTGATCTCAATGATCCTGTCATTGCTTCCATTACTCGTGCAGATATACACCTTGCCTTCAGGTGAAATACAGATATCCCGCATCCTCCCATACTTACTGGTAAAATATTCGTTCGTCGAGGTGATATTGCTGTAAGTATCATCAAGCTTTAGTTGATATAATCTTGAGTTCTTCAGTGTAGCCAGCAGCAGGGAGTTTTTCCACTGTGGTATCAGGTCATGATTATAATAATCAAGCCCGCTTGGGGCGATCGTTGGTGTCCATGCCTTGATAGGCTCTTTGATATTATTCGACTGGCAAAATGCCTGCTCCGCCGTTTGATCACAAAACCCCTGCACAGTCAGCCAGCCATAATTTCTTCCCTTCTCAATGATATTGATTTCATCATCATTTCCCGGACCATGTTCCGAACTGTAGAGTTTGTTATTGGCGAAAACCAAACCCTGCGGGTTGCGGTGACCCCATGTCCAGTAAGGATTACCGGCCACGGGATTATCAGCCGGTATGCTTCCGTCCAGGTTAAGCCTTAATATCTTTCCGTTTCTCGAGGATACGTTTTGTGAGTTAGCCGCATTAGCCGCATCGCCCGTACTAATAAATAACTTCAGATCAGGGCTGATCAGCAGCCGGCTTCCGTTATGAATATCTGAGGCGGTAATATTATCGATCACCGTCACGGGACTGATTAGCGTGGTACCATTATAAGTATACCGCACTACTTTTTCTCTGTACCCGCTGCCCCCATCATAGTTATAGGTTACAAATACCTGTGGAGTCGTATTGAAATTAGGATGCAATACCATCCCCAACAATCCTCCCTCGCCATTTGATTCAACCTCCGTGACCGTCAGGACAGGGCTTTTGGCGCCAGTCGCAGGATTCAGCCGGCTGATGGTTCCCCCTCTTTCAGTGATCCAGATAAAATTGTCGGGTCCCCACAATATCTCCCAGGGATAACTGTAATTGCTGGCAATAACACTGTCCCGGATCTCCACAGCGCCCGCCGGCTCTTCATTATCTTTCGTGCTCGATTTTTTACAAAATAAGGAGCTGGCTGTTGACAGGCATACGAGCAACAGCAAAGCCAGGTTTTTCATATAATTCATATCGGTCAATTGTACTACAATGTCGGCCAAAATCATGCCGCAGAGGTAAGACGCCGGTTAGCATCGGTATACATCGAAAATTTACCCGGCAGAACTACGAAAAGACTTAATTTTAGCCCCTCACAAAAACGATTAAACTATGAAAGGAACTAAGAATTTAACATTAATTATCATTTTGGCCGCGGTTGTCATCATTGGGTTTATGGGATGCGGTGGCTATAATGGATTGGTTAAACAGGATGAAGAAGTAAAAAAGACCTGGAATAATGTCAATACGGAATATCAGAAAAGAGCCGATTTGGTCGACAACCTGGTAAATACCGTGAAAGGCGCCGCTAATTTTGAAAAAGAAACATTGACCCAGTTAGTGGAGGCTCGTTCCAAGGCAACTTCTGTAAATCTTACAGCAGATCAGCTGACACCTGAGAATATGGCGAAATTTCAGCAGGCCCAGGGGCAGATGACAGGAGCGTTAAGCCGTTTGCTGGCCGTGGTAGAAAATTACCCGGATTTAAAAGCTAACCAGAACTTCTTAAAACTGCAAGGTCAGTTGGAAGGGATAGAAAATGATATCCGTGGTTCCCGTAGAACTTTTAATGAGTCCATCAATACATATAATACCAAGGTAAGATCATTCCCGATGAATTTCTTTGCCGGGATGTTTGGCTTTAAAGCAAAAGAAGGATTCAAGGCTGAAGAGGGTGCGGAAAAAGCTCCCAAAGTTCAATTCTAATCCATTGTTGAATGCAAAGAAAAAGATATACCGGCTATATAGCCGGAGCCATTATTGTATTGCTGGGTATTTATCTTGTTGTCACGTACAACTCTTTGGTAAAAAAAGAAGAGAGAGTTAAGCAGCAATGGTCGGAAGTGCAGAACACATACCAGCGAAGATTGGATCTTGTGCCCAACCTGGTGAATGTGGTAAAAGGAGTATCGGATTTTGAACAATCTGTATTGGAAGAAATCGCGGCGGCAAGAAGCAGGGCGTTGGCCGGACGTACCGACGATATTTCGGCTGATAATTACGAAAAACAACGGGTGCTGCAGGATAGTCTGGCATCGGCCACCAACAGGTTGATAGTGGTGATTGAAAAGTATCCCTCACTGAAAGGCACCAGCGCCTATTCTGGATTGCAGACGCAATTGGAAGGAACGGAAAGAAGAATAAAAATAGCCCGCAACGATTTTAATGAGGCAATAGCGGATTATAATACAGCTGTCAGGGGAGGAAGTACGATGCTGGTGGCAGGTTTGTTCGGGTTTCAACGCAGGGAAGGTTTCCAGGCAGAACCCGGAAGCGAAAAAACGGTAGAGATAAAATTTTAAAATTCATTCAGTGTTCTCATTGTTTAAAAAGAAAGAGTTCTTCTCGGAAGATGAAAAAAAGCAGATAGTGGCGGCTGTCCGCGACGCAGAGCGGCGCACCAGTGGTGAAGTACGGGTTTTTGTAGAAAGTCATTGCAGGTTTGTAGATCCGCTGGATAGAGCCGCTGAAATTTTCTTCGCTTTAAAAATGAATGAAACGGATGATCGTAATGCAGTTCTGTTGTACCTGGCGATGAAGGACAGGCAACTGGCAGTCTTTGGAGATGAGGGGATTCATAAGAAAGTAGGAACTGATTATTGGAACAAAGAAATAAAGCTGCTTATCAGTAATTTTAATACGGCCCATTACGGCGATGGAATTAGTCAATGCGTAAAAGATATTGGTGAGGCGCTTCATCAGTATTTTCCATTCGATAATGACACCGATAAAAACGAATTGCCCGACGATATCATATTCGGCAAATAACTTTCATGAAGAGATTGCTCCCTATACTTATTTTTCTTTTTTCTATGACAGCTTCCGCGCAGGTGGAAAAATTAATCCCTGGCAAGCCCAATCCTCCAACACTTGTTAACGACTTTACAAAAGAGAAGTTACTGACCCCGGAACAGGCGGCCGCGCTGGAACATAAATTAGTAGCCTATGACGACAGTACTTCCAATCAAATAGCTATTGTTATCGTAGAGGACCTGCAGGGGTATTCTCCTGCGGATTATGCGATTGCTCTGGGAAGAAAATGGGGAGTCGGAAATAAGAATTTTGACAATGGGGTGGTGTTGCTGGTTTCTACCGGGGGAGGTGAGGGTAACCGCGCTGTTTTTATTGCTCCGGGTTATGGCCTGGAGGGAGCCGTGACGGATCTTATTGCGGATGCCATCGTCGATCACGAATTGGTACCCAATTTTAAAGCCGGTAACTATTATCGTGGATTGGATGAAGCTACAGATGCCATTATCAGGGCTGCTGAAGGAAGATATCAAGCCCCCGAAGGGTACGGAAAAAAGAAAGGGAATGGGATTGGCTTCGGAGCGATTATTTTTGTTCTTATTCTGGTATTGGTATTTAGTGGCATGGGGGGAGGAAGAGGAGGAGGTGGTATGGTGTCCCGCAGGGGGTATGGCGATATCGGGGCAGGCTGGATTATTGGAACCTTGTTGGGCGGCGGCGGAAGAGGCAGAAGTGGCGGCGGTTGGTCCGGTGGTGGTGGCGGTGGCGGAGGATTTGGTGGCTTTGGCGGTGGCGGTTTTGGCGGAGGTGGGGCCGGGGGTAATTGGTAAATTCACAGGTAACGGCTTTTCGTTCACCTATAAAAAAAATATAAAAGCCATCACAAACATCGTGATGGCTTTTATATTTTTATCGTTGGCATCTTTCTCAACATCGTGATACAACAAATTGCGGGTTAATTATTCATTCGTTTGAGTTGGTTTTATTTTTTTAAAAATCTCCGGTCATTTTATCTTGCAGGTTGGGAAAAGGGTTAAGGCATTTAACGAGTAATTATAGCTTTATTTGAATTAATTTTGAGTCCTAACTAATTTTCAGGGATGAATCGATTTATTTTTTGCTTGTTTTTATTGGGATTGAATGTGGTGGGCTTTTCGCAAAAACAATACTTTGTTTACATACAGGCTGAGAATGCGCAGCCCTTTTTCGTAAAGATCAATGAAAAAGTGTTTAGTGCTGATGCTGCTGGATACCTGATCCTTCCAAAATTGAAGGATACCGCTTATATATTTAAAATAGGATACCCTCAGAATAAATGGCCCGAACAACAGTTTTCTGTAGCCATCAGATCAAAGGACCATGGGTTTTTACTAAAACAATTTGACGGAAAAGGATGGGGCTTGTTTGATTTACAATCATTGTCAGTTATAATGGCGGATGACGTGTCGAAAGATAAAGCAGCGATATTAAACGCTGATATATCTGGCTTTACGGCCATACTTTCGAGGGCGGCCAATGATCCGTCATTATTGGAAAAGCCTGTTGCATTGCTAAAGCAGGAAGAGAAGCCGCAGATGACAGAGACCATGGCTATAAAGGAACCTATTCTGATGCCGAAGGAACAGGCTCCCGGCAACATTACCCAGCGTATAGAGGAAGGGATAAAAAAAAACGATACTGGCATAGTAGTTAAACAGCCGCTGCTAAAAAACCTTGACACGGATAAAAAAGCCGAACAGGCTCTTGTAAAAAACACAGCCGAAATAAAGAATAAAGCGGATACAACAGCTAGTATTGAACAACAGGGTAAAAAAGAAGATGCTATTGCAGCTGTTAAAAATCCGGAAACAAATAGCACAGCAGATAAGAAGTTGACATTGCCAAAAGAGCAGTTGCCTGATAATGCCATACTGGTTGATCAACCGGCAAAAAAAAAGGATACTTCATTGTTGGGTAAAAAAGAGCCTTTAAAAAAGGAAGACACGGCTAAATTAGCGGAGCAACAAAAAAAAGCGGAGCAGCCCCTGGTAAAAAATATAAACGAACCAAAGAAGTCCGACACGGCAATTGTTGAAAGATCCACCAAAAATGAAGAGGCCCTTATTGTTGATAACAATGGGAAAAATAAACTAATGGATCCTGTTACGGATGCTGAAGTGAAATACAAAAGATCTGTAGTGACAAAAAGATCAGAAAGTTCTACCACGGAGGGTTTGGGTCTTATTTTTATTGACGAGTTGTCGGCGGGTAATAGAGATACGGTACAAATTGTTATACCCAATCCTCCCAATTTCGCGAATTTCATCAGGCAAGCCGAAGATCAGCCAGCCACGAAAAAAGTGGTAACCCCTGAACTTACAGATAAAGATGTTTCATTGATAGGGTCACCAGCTGTGACAAAAAGGGCATGCCTGTTAATTGCCAGCGACAATGACTTTCTAAAATTGAGAAAAAAAATGGCGGCGCAAAGAACGGATGAATCGATGATCAATGAATCTAAAAAGATTTTTAAAACAAAATGTTTTACAACCGAGCAGGTAAAAAACCTGGGCAATTTGTTTTTGAATGAATCCGGTAAGTTTCAATTTTATGAAACAGCCTATCCTTTCAATAGCGACCGGAATAATTTTGCGTCCCTGCAGACGGAGTTGAAAGACGCTTATTTCATTCACCGGTTTAAAAAGATGCTCAACTAGACAATTGGCCGCTTTGTCGCTGTGCAAAAAAATAATCATTAACGAATATGCCCCGCTATTTCCTGGAAGTTTCTTATAAAGGCACTAACTATAGCGGGTTTCAAACGCAAAAGAACGCCAACAGTATACAGGAAGAAGTGGAAAAAGCGTTTTTGATATTGCAAAAAGAAAAAGTACAATTGACCGGCTCATCACGTACTGATACCGGCGTACATGCGTTGCAAAACTTTTTTCATTTTGATTCCGACACCCTTCTCCATTCATGGAGAAGGGCAGGGGATGAAGGCAAGTTCGTTTACAAGATCAATGCGATACTCCCTGCAGACATAGTGGTGAAAAATATTGTCGAGGTTGACAAGGAAGCTCATTGCCGGTTTGATGCTATCAGCAGGGAATACAAATATTTCATTTATCGGGAAAAGAACCCCTTTTTAAGTGACAGGGCTTTTTACTTTCCCTATAAGCTCGATATGGAGCGTTTGCAACAGGCTGCCTGCATCTTAAAGGATTATGATGATTTTACTTCCTTTTCAAAACGGAATACCCAGGTCAAGACCTTTGTCTGCCAGATACAAATAAGCGAGTGGATATTGGAAAGTGGATGTTTGGTGTATCATGTAAAGGGAAATCGTTTCTTACGGGGCATGGTCAGGGCATTGACCGCAACCATGCTGAAAGTGGGGCGTGGCACTGTCAAGGTTGAAGACTTTGCGGGTATCATAGAAGCGAAAGATTGTACAAAGGCTAGTTTTGCGGTACCTCCACATGGATTGTTCCTTACTTCTGTTGAGTATCCTGCGTTAAGCAAGTAGGTGCCCCTGGATTTTTTCCTTCACAAACCATTTACAATAAGACAGTTAAGTTGTTTTAAGGAATAATTATTGCAAAAAAGATTTGGTAGAAAAAAATACAGCCCTATCTTCGCCGCCCGTTCGGATAAAACGGCAAATAGGTTCTCTGAAATTTGTGAAAGAATAGGGCGGCAGAAATAAAGAAAAGTAGCAGAAAAGTTTGGTGGTAATATCGCATCCCCTATCTTTGCTGCCCGTTATTAAAAAACGGACAGTTCTTCACAAAACAAATTGAATATCACACCAAAAACATCGGAAATTATTCGATAAAAATTTTGGTAGTAATAACTGGTCCCTTACCTTTGCACTCCGTTCAAAAAAACGGGTGGCTGGTAAAGCCGAAAGATCTTTGAAAGTTGGGAAACAATAGCACTTCTTTCTGTTTTTTAACGGAGAGAAACAAATAGGTAAGTAAAGCGAATAACATTTCGAATTGACACATTAATTTTTTTAAGATTAATACTGTCAGTATCAAACAAAACATTTACAATGGAGAGTTTGATCCTGGCTCAGGATGAACGCTAGCGGCAGGCTTAATACATGCAAGTCGAGGGGCAGCGCAGTGTAGCAATACATGGGCGGCGACCGGCAAACGGGTGCGGAACACGTACAGAACCTTCCTTCGAGCGGGGAATAGCCCAGAGAAATTTGGATTAATACCCCATAGTATTGCAGAGTGGCATCACTTTGCAATTAAAGATTTATCACTTGAAGAT
>JANOCH010000603.1:0-6609 GCA_031412015.1 Chitinophagaceae bacterium | reverse complement strand
CCCTGATGGTCTTCGTAAAGAGCCCTGACTACATTACTGCTCAGGCTTAATGGATTAGCAGTTTCATTTTTATAATGAATAAACTTTCCGTTCGTTTCATCGAAACGGTCAAGGCCATTTGCAGTGCCAACCCAAACCGTGCCGTTATGATCTCGCAGGATCACATTAACCATTCCAGGGCTTAAACTACCCGGATCATTCGTTATATTCCGATAATGTGTAAAGCGCCCGGTTGCCGGGTTAAATTTATCAAGTCCCCCGTCAAAAAAACCTATCCAGATCATTCCCTTTGCATCGGCATATACCGTTTCAAGTTTTGAGCCACCCAGGGAATTTGCGTCCGAGCTATCATGCCGGAAAGAGATCATTCTGTTGCCATCATACTTGTAAAGGCAATTTGCCTGTTGGCCTGAGAACCACATGTACCCATATGGATCCTGCGTAATTCCCGTGATATTACCCAATGGCTCACCATTGTTGCCTTCAACCAGGTTAAATCTGATATCATTGTACTGGGCTGCACCGTAATAAGAAATTGCCTGTAAAAGGATAATGCCAACTATGGTACATTTCAGGTTCATACGCACCGTATTTAAATAGTTCATCTACATAAAACAATTATAGGGGCAGTTCAATTTTAAAATTCGCCCCATCGCCTTGCTTCGATTCCACTTTTAACTCACCGCCATGTGCCTTTACAATATCATAGGCTAACGATAAACCCAAACCTGTTCCCTGACCGGTGGGTTTGGTAGTGAAGAAAGGTTGAAAGATCTTAGCCAACAGTTTCTCCGGGATACCATTTCCATTATCGCCAACTTTTATTTCTACCTTATCATTTAACCGCTTTGTCGTTAGTGAAACAACTGGTTCATATCCTTCGGAATTCTGTTTCTTTTTTTCAACCACTGCATAAAATGCATTGTTGATCAGGTTGAGAATAACTCTACCAATATCCTGCGGGATGATATTGATAACGCCTATGGTTTCATCAAAATCTGTTTTTAAGGTTGCGTTAAATGCTTTGTCTTTTGCACGTAGACCATGGTAAGCTAATCTTGCATACTCATCTGCTAGAGCATTAATATCGGTGGGTTCTTTTTGCCCGCTACTGCTGCGACTGTGCTGAAGCATTCCTTTTACAATAGCTTCTGCCCTTTTTCCGTGGTGATTTATTTTCTCAAGATTTTGTTCTATGTCATTAAGAAGCTGTTTTTCCAATCCATCGTCTCTTTCACTTTTAATTTTTGACTTTTCGTTTTTAAGCTCCTCAATCAATTCTCTATTCACTTCAGAAAAATTATTGACGAAGTTCAGCGGGTTTTGAATTTCATGCGCAATACCCGCCGTGAGCTCTCCGAGCGATGCCATTTTTTCAGATTGGATGAGTTGGGATTGGGTGGATTTTAGTCTTTCTAAAGTTTGTTCAACTGTCTGTTTCTCCGTCTGAAGCAGGAGGTTTGTTTTTTTCTTATGACGATTATTTCTCCATAATAATAGCCCTGTGACAAGTAGGGTGAACATCCCTCCAAATAACGACCATATCTTAAACCTGTTTCTTGCTGCTTTTTCAGCGGCTATAGTATCGAGTTTTCGCAACTCATCATTAAAAGCAATGCTGTTTACCTGGTTAACTCTCCCTTTACTGTACAGGCTGTCTTTAATTGCCATACTGAGTCTTAAAAATTTGACGGACTCCTGCGGATCGGTTCTTTCATATACATGGGATAATATCTCGCTGGCTTGCATGATACCCTTCGCATAATTGAGTCTTCTGGCAATTCCAAGGCCTTTCTCTGCATACCAACGGCACGAATCTTCCTCCTTCATTTTTTGGAATACATTTGCTCTTCCAATAAAATTTTTAACACTGTCCAGCGGATGTATTCTACCAAAAATTGGCATGCGATAATAATTGAGCGCCGTTGGATAATCACCCTTAGCAAAAAAGATATCGCCCATGACCACCGGCGCAGACGACCACTTTTGTTGCCAGTATGAAAAAGCCAGGGTCCCATACTTTAAAGCCGAATCGACTTTACCCATTTGAAGATAGATAATGGCTATGTGATAATCATTTACGGCTATGTTGCCGGCAGTTGGCGTTATCTGGCTATAATATCTGTTGTAAGCGCTATCACCCAAAGAAAGAAGTACTTCCCTTATTTGCAGCTGATATTCTAATGCCTTTTTGTAATCCCCCAGTTCCTCATGCACGTAGGCTAATGTTTCAAATGCGGGGTACGACCCGCTTAAATCGCCTATTTCAGCGTGCATACGTAACGACTGGTGGCTATAAAGAATCGCCTGTGAGTAATCGCCGAGGGAGGAATAAGAATATCCTTTCTGGAAGTAGCCAATTGCCTTTCCATAGCCATAATCAATTTTCTCCGATAACCTGATAATACTGTCGGCGTAATAAAGACCTGAATCGGGTTGATTGAATGGCAAATACCGGCAAGCGAACATCAGACGTTTTACCTTGCTGCTGTCATCGCGACTGTTTTGTAAAATTGCACGGAGGCTGTCTGAAATCTCCGGCTGTGCATTTGATGCTGACACATTCACCATCAAAAGTATCATGAACAAGGTTTTTGGCATACTGACTAGATTACTGGTATGTAAATGAAAAACATAGACCCTTCTCCTTCCTTCGTTTCCACTTTCAATTCCCCGCCATGCGCTTTTACAATATCATAGGCCAAAGATAAACCCAGGCCCGTTCCCTGCCCGGGGGCCTTGGTTGTAAAGAAGGGTTGAAAAATTTTGTCCAATACTTTTTGGGGTATTCCCTTTCCATTATCGGCTACCTTTATTGCAACCCGACAGCTACCGGGTTTGCCCCCATCCCCTAAATCAGCGCCGAGTCTTTTAGTAATGATGGTCACTATTGGCTCATAGGTTTGATTCACTTTTAGGGGATGGAGGCTTTTCTTTTTTTCATCTACTGCATAAAAGGCGTTATTGATCAAATTGAGGATTACTCTGCCAATATCCTGTGGAATGATATTGATATTGCCGATCGTTTCATCAAAATCTGTTTTCAATGTAGCATTAAACGTTTTGTCTTTGGCCCTTATCCCATGATAAGCTAACCGCAAATATTCATCCGCCAGTTTATTGATATCGGTGGGCTCTTTTAGGCCTGTGCTGCTTCGGCTATGTTGCAGCATTCCTTTTACAATGGCATCAGCTCTTTTGCCGTGGTGGCTTATCTTTTCTTCGTTTTCAATAACATCATTAGCAATAGTTTTTACTTCCGTCAAATTCCCTTTGTCAATTTCCTCTTTCATTTCCCCCAGCAATTCTTTATTGATCTCGGAAAAATTATTGACAAAATTTAACGGGTTTTGTATCTCATGGGCGATACCGGCGGTGAGTTCTCCCAGTGAAGCCATTTTTTCCTGCTGAATAAGCTGGGATTGGGTAACCTTGAGATCCTGATAAGCTTTTTCAATTTCCTTCGCCTGGGCCAGCTCTTTCTTTTGTGTTTTTTCCCGCTCGGCGAGAATTACCCTTTGTTTCTGGTAACGGTGTATTGACCACACTGCTACTATCAGTAATAAAGCATAGATGGCATAAGCCCATACTGTCTTCCACCAGGGCGGCAGAATGGTTACCCGTATTGAAATCCCTTTTTCATTCCATATTCCATCATTATTACTGGCCTTTACTTTAAACGTGTATTTGCCAGGGTTAAGATTGGTATAGCCAGCATAACGACGGGAGCCACTATAAATCCAATCGCGGTCAAAGCCTTCCAATTGGTAGGCATACTGATTTTTGGATGTGTTGGTATAATTAAGCGCCGCGAATTCGAAGGAGAAAAAATTCTGGTGATAATTCAACACCATTACGCTGTCTTCATTTTTTCCCGGCTGCAGTTTGTCAAATATCTTGAATTGGGTGATAACAACCGGCGGAATAAAATCATTAAGAGAAATCTTTGCGGGATCAAAATAATTCAATCCATTAAATCCCCCGAAATACAAAACACCGTCGTGGCCTCTAACAGCAGAACCTTCTATGCGGAAGTTACCGGCTGCAAAAAAGTTACCCTGTAACCCATCTTTAATATCGTAAGTAATAAATGTTTCTTTTGAAACAATATAACAGGAAAGTCCTTTTTCAGTGCCCAGCCAGAGATTACCCTTGTTATCTTCCTGTATGGAATAAATAGTATTCCAGGGAATATCTTTATTCCGCGTATGCGTGATGAAATTATTGGCCGCATAATTATATTGACATAAACCGCCTCCCTGGGTTCCGAGCCATAGATTTCCTTTTGAATCCTCAAAAACAGCGTTAACCGTATTTGAGCTGATAGAGGAAGTATCCTGCACATTGTTTTTGTAATGTGTAAACCGTCCTGTTCTTTTATCAAACTTATCAAAAGCAATGCTGTTATTCGCCACCCATATATTTCCGCGGGAATCAGCAAGAATCGCCATTACAGTATAGTCGCTGATCCCATTGGGATTACCCGCTTCATAAAAGTAGTGTTTGAATTTTTGGTAGACGGGATCAAAACTCTTGATACCATTACCGGTTCCCAACCAGATCAACCCATCTTTATCCCTGCAAATGGAGTAAATATTTCTCGCATCACTGCTATTATCTAAATTCCGGGAATTGCTGTTGAAGTGCTCAAAAACGGATGAGCCATATTTCAGCCTGGATAAATATTCGCTATTGGCCACCCATATATCTCCAACCGTATCAGCCAGGATAGCGCCGACAAAATTTCGCCGGAGACTATTTTTATTAGCCGGATCATATTTAAAATGAGTAATCTTCCCCGTTGTTTTATCCCATTTATTCAATCCTCCTGACGGTGTACCTATCCAGATATTATTCCGGGTATCTTCAGCTATAGAAGTTACCCCTTTGTCACTTATTGAATTGATATCTTCGGGGTGATGCTGCAGCAGGCCGAATGGCTTTTGATTCAGCATCAGGCTATGCAGGGCCTTATCTGTACTGATAAACAGGTTACCCCCTGCATCCAATCCAAGCTCATAGATATTCCTTGATTTAAGGCTAAATTCCTGGTTAGGATTTTCAAACCATTTGGTGAACCTTGTTCGCGCCGTATTCAATTTATTTAATCCATTGTCTGTGGCAACCCAGAGATTACCGTCCCTGTCTTCCTTCATGGATCTGATGGCTTTACCACTAATGGAGAAAGGATCAGCAGCACCTGGCAAAAAGCGGGTGAATTTTCCGGTTTTGGCATCAAAGCTGTTTAATCCTGATGTAGTACCAATCCAAAATACACCGGTATGGTCCTGCTCAATACTCAGGACCTCGTTGCCCACTAACCTATTTACAGCTGACGAATCATGATAATAATGTGTAAAACTCCATTCTGGTTCTTCACCGGCTTTGCCTGGCTTTTTATTCAACCGGTGAAGTCCGCTATTAGTTCCGATCCAGATGTTGCCGCTTCTATCTTTATAAATGATATAGGTTACATCATGAAAAACCGTGGATAAGGTTTCCTTCCGCTGATCCCATAGTTTTCCGGTCATAGATAAAAAAGTTCCTTTGCCCCTGTTATACCACCACAATTTCCCTTCATAATTTCCAATCCATAAATTACCGTCCTCATCTTCATTGATAGCTGAAACATTACCCAGCTCCGGCATCGCCGGGATTAAAGAAGCATCATATCTTGTAAATTTTTCCGTATGACGGTCAAATTTGCACAGGCCTTCCGGTGTGCCCAGCCACATGGTATCAGTCTTGTCAATACAAAATGTGTAGATGATATTCTGTGATACGGAGTGAATATCAAAGGGGTTATACCGGTACTTAATAGCGGTATAACCATCATATTTAAATAACCCGTCGCTGGAGGCGATCCAGAGGTATCCATGTTTATCCTGTTTCATTTTATTTATATAAACTCCGGCAACATCCAACTCTGTTGTTTTATTTTCAAACCGGAAGTTATCTTCTTGTGAATACAGGATCGTATGGATGAATATCAAAAAGAAGACAAATTTTATGACAAGGGGTGGCTTCATCTGGCGTCAATTTATACTGAAGTTAACTGAATGATAAACGTTGTTCCTTCTCCTTCTTTTGTTTCCACTTTCAATTCGCCACCGTGGGCTTTTACGATATCATAACTCAGTGATAAACCCAATCCTGTTCCCTGCCCAGTTGGCTTGGTGGTGAAAAAGGGTTGAAAAATTTTATCAACTATTTTTTGAGGGATACCGGGTCCATTATCCCGTACTGAAATCAAAACCGCCAAACCCCCTGAAGGGAGCTTTACAGCTTTTATGCTGACACTAACTATTGGTTCGTAGCTATCAGACTGTTGCTTCTTTTTTTCAGCGACCGCATAAAAAGCATTGTTGTATAAATTCAATAATACTCTTCCGATATCCTGCGGAATGATATTAATGTTGCCAATGCTTTCATCATAATCCGTGTTCAATGTGGCGTTGAATGATTTATCTCTTGCTCTTAAACCATGATACGCCAGCCGCAGGTATTCATCCGCCAGGGCATTGATATCAGTTGGTTCTTTTACCCCGTTGCTGCTACGGCTATGTTGCAGCATTCCTTTAACAATAGCATCAGCCCTTTTGCCGTGGT
>JANOCH010000602.1:0-4418 GCA_031412015.1 Chitinophagaceae bacterium | reverse complement strand
CCACCACTTTTACCTGCCTGGTGAGTCCTGCGGTGTCAACTATATAATCAGGATACACCGTCACATTGCCGATATAAAATTTAGTGAGCTTACTGCTGTCAACACTTCTTAGTCTTATCTCAAGACTGGCCGTGGGATTTTCTCTTCTTTGCCGAAGGTTTTGCAGTATCTCCAACTGTTCAAAAGGGTCAATGGTTGCCTGAAGCAACGAGATGTCTAATGTGTCCCATAAACCAACTAATTCATCGCGGGTAAAACGGAGATATCCACTATTGCGATATAACTCGGTCAAGCGGTCAAACTCCGCTGAGATCGGGTTTTTGGCGAAAGGGTCCCCTTTTTTTATAAAAGCTTGTTTTATGGCCGAGTCAGTAATGGGCTGCAGTGCCGTTTTCCTTAAATTATAACTGACTGAATCAAGATGAACCTGTTTACCCGGTTGTACATGAAAAGTAATGGTCGTTCTCAATTCATCTTTGCCCTCTGGCTTCACCATCGAGGTGTAGGCGATGGAATCGCTGAAATAACCCTGCGAGGTAAGCAATGCCCGCATGAAGATGATCGATTTATCGGCATTGGTGCTATCATAGACCGGGGGCTTTTTCATGACACTCCAGAGCAATTTATCCAGTTTCCTTACCTGCATGCTATCGTCCAACTGTCCTTCAAGGCCTGAAACCAGGGCATCTTTTTCATCGTTTGAAAAGTTGCCTATTAAGTTGATATTTGTTTTGTAAACAAACGGTTTTCCGGGCTGGTAATTTTTTACAATAGTACAGGAAGCAAACGCTACGATAAGCGAGACGGCAACAAATGCTTTAATGGAGAGGCTATAAAATGAAGACTTTCCGGATGACATAATTAAATTGAAACAACAATGCTGGGCAAATCACAAGCCAAATATATCCAAAGTTTAGGCCAGAAAAAAGTAAGAGATGAGGAAGGAGTCTTTATAGCAGAAGGTCCTAAGATCGTAGCCGAGCTACTGGCATCTTCTCATGCGAAGATACAGCAGTTATATGCTTTGCCCTCATGGATCAAAGCGAATCAAAACGATTGCAATGGTGTGGAATTGGTGGAAGCGGATGAAAAAGATTTAGAAAAAATTTCGCAATTAGCTACACCTAACCAGGTGCTGGCTGTGCTAAAGAAGTTTGATATACCAACGGATATTCAAACAAAAGGAACTGTTTCAATAGTGCTGGATACCATACAAGACCCGGGAAATTTGGGTACCATTGTCCGAATAGCGGATTGGTTTGGCATTGATCAGATCATCTGCAGCGCCGATTGTGCGGATATGTATAATTCAAAGGTTGTCCAATCGACTATGGGAAGCATTGCCAGGGTTAGCCTTTTTTACACAGATCTTGTGTCATGGTTACAGGAGCAAAAAGATGTATTTATTTATGCGGCGGCATTGGAAGGCCAGAATGTGACGGCCATGAAGAAGGTCAATGAAGGTCTTATCGTGATAGGCAATGAATCAAAAGGTATTAGCCCGTCGATAGTTGAACTGGTAGATGTCAGGATCACTATTCCCCGAAAAGGCAGTGCAGAGTCGTTGAATGCGGCGGTGGCGACAGGAATTATATTATCACATATTGTCTGAACCACGATTTTGGAGGATTTAATAGATTAATAGGATAGGAGGGCACAAATTTTAACCTGAATCAGAAAAAAAATAACAGGGAATGGCAGAATTAAAATATAAAGAATTAACTGCTCAAATTATTGGAGCAGCTATGAGAGCTCATGCGGCATTAGGTAACGGTTTCCAGGAAGTGATCTATCAAAAAGCTTTGGCGATTGAATTCAGAAGAATGGGACTTTCTTTTGAACGTGAATTCAATATGAAGTATATTACTTAGGAGAGCAAGTCGGGGAACGTCGGGTGGATTTCTTTGTAGAAGGAAAAATATCAGTAGAATTAAAGGCGGTTATTAAAATGGATAACTCAAATTTGGCTCAGTCAAAAAACTATCTTGAGGCTTATAATCTTGAAGTGGGGTTATTATTAAACTTTGGCGCTATAAGCCTTGAATTCAAAAGAATCGGAAATGCTAAATTCAAGGACAATTCCATTTCCTTATAATCCCAAAAATCTCCCCAAATCGTTGTTCAGACATTTTAACTGAACCGTATAGCTTTTACCGGCTGTATCTTTCTAACTAATATGGAAGGTATCATCAGTATTAAAAAACAAACCACTAATGTGCCAATGCAAATAGCAGCTACTTGCCACCAAACGATCTTTACAGCCGCCTCACTTAGGTAATAGGCATCTTCTTTTAGTTTAATAAAACCGGTCGCCTCCTGAAGGTATAAAACACCAAGGGCAAGGACGGCACCGATGATAATGCCAGTAATGGTGATGAACAATGAATGACGAAGAAATATTTTTTGGACGGTCCAGTCGGTAGCGCCGAGAGCTTTTAAAATGCCGATCATGCGGATTCTTTCCAATACTAAGATGATCAGGCAGGTAATAAGATTGATCACGGCGACGATGATCATAAAGCCAATCAGTACATTGCGGGTCACGTCCTGCATATTGAGCCAGTCAAAAATATTAGGAGAAACATTGCGTACGCTTTGCGTATCCCAGGTAGGAGGGAAGTGTTCCATGTAATAGATATCGTCTGCTACTTCGTCAATTTTTTTATAATCATTCAAAAAAATCTCATAGCCACCGGCGTCGGTGCCACTCCAATCATTGAGACGTTGAATAAGTTTGAGATCACCAATGGCGAAGGTTTTATCATATTCTTCAATTCCCGTTTTAAAGATGCCTGTAATGGTCAACCGGTCTGGCCGGAGTGTGCCATCTGGCCGTATAAAATAAATGAAAATCCGGTCGTTTACTTTTAGCTTCAGTTGGCTGGCTGTATACGCCGAGATCATGATCTCCCGACTATAAGTACTATCGTTAAATCTAAGCGGTCGCCCCTGTTTTAAAAATCGCTGCAGGTGCTTAAAATCATAGGTGCTGTCAAAGCCTTTTAACAACACTCCTTCAATTTCATCTTTTGTTTTAAGGATGGTGTATTTGGTGGCAAAGGGATAAATGCTCTGAACATTGGGATTTCTTTTGATAGCATCAACAAGCGTGTCGTTTTTAATCAGGGGTATTTCTTCTGCGATCAATGCTTTAAAAGGTTGTTTTTCCTGTATGCGTATATGTCCCCAAAAGCTGAATACTTTTTGGCTAACCTGTTCCTGGAAGCCGTTGGCAAAAGCAAGGGTAATGATCATAACCGCTACGCTGATCACCGTAGCTACAATAGAAAGCCGGATAATAAACCGGGAAAAGGATCGCTGTTGATTAAATGCTATGCGGTTTGCTATAAAGCCTGCAACCTTCAAATTGATATGTTTGTCTTATTTTCTCAAAAGGGTTCCCTGAACGGAACCATTCAACCGGAACAAAAGTAAGCTGATTAAAATATTTATCTCTTTTTTTAACTTTTTTTAAGCTGTATATCTTTATTTTATACATAAGTCATTTGAAAATCCTGTACCTTATTCAACAATATTGCTAATACACCAGCCCTTATACCAGATGAAAAAAATTCTTTTCTTGTTTTGTTTTGCTTGCTTGTTCGTCGCAGCTCCTGCACAATTATTACCCGATCATATTTACAAGCCGAATATTCATACCACCAAGTTGTATAAACAGGGTGATATCTATAGTTACCCGATCATCGCTTTGAATAGCGGAGAGCAACTGGAGCTGCATTTTGATGATATGGATGCCAATGTCAAGAATTACTACTATACATACCAGCTCTGCAATGCAGACTGGTCACCGGCTAACTTACCGGGTTTTGATTATATCAGGGGCTTTCAAACAAATCGTATCACTAACTACAGGAATTCTTCCGTCGCTTTTACCAGGTATACGCATTACCAGGCAAATTTTCCGGAACGAAGCATGATACCTACCCGGTCAGGTAATTACCTGCTGAAAGTTTTTCTGAACAGTGATACTTCTGCATTGTGTTTTACCAAACGGTTTTTAGTAGTCGATAATAAAGTTTCGATAGCTGCCCAGATCAGGCAGCCTTTTAGTTCGCAGTATTTTTTAACCGATCAACGAATACAATTAACTGTCAGCACTGCGCAGGCGAGGATCAATATTATGTCGCCACAGGATTTGAAAGTGGCCGTATTGCAGAATAATATCTGGCCTACGTCGGCGCTGCTGACACGGCCATCTGTGTTCAGGGGCAATTACTTTGAATACAATGATGATGCTAGCAGCTTCCAGGCAGGCAGGGAATGGCGTTGGATAGATCTGCGTAGTCTGCGACTTATGAGTGACAGAATGCAGAAGTTAATTGACACCAATGATGCCAGGAAGGAAGTAATTGTAAAGCCGGATGCGGAAAGAAAACAACAGATATATGTTTATTACC
>JANOCH010000601.1:0-16093 GCA_031412015.1 Chitinophagaceae bacterium | reverse complement strand
ATAGTTAACATCACTCTTTGGTAAACTCCTTAATCCAACCGGTGTATATAAATTATCTTCCACTATCTTTAAAATGGATTTTGCCTTTTCTCCCCCTATCAATGCAAAGGGCAGGCTGATGGCGAAAAGCTGGTTTGGTCTTAATTCAGCAACCGGGTTCCCCTTCTCATCAATATTGTCAAATAGATAATTCCCTTCTTCATTCCAGTATTGCTGAGCAAAATTTTGTTTTACTCTTTCCGCACCGGTATTTACCACAAGAGCGTCATGCTGCTGATCGTTTAGTGTTAGCAGTTCGGCGAATATTCTCAATGCATTGTACCAAAGGGCCTGGATCTCTACCGGTTTACCCATCCTGGGAGTTACTACCCAGTCGCCGATCCTTGCGTCCATCCAGGTAAGTTGTTGTCCAACTTCACCGGCGTGGAGTAATCCATCTGCATCGACATGTATATTATACCTTGTGCCTTTGTAATGCCAGTCAACAATTTCCTTTAGTACCGGCAATATCTCTTGTAATACAAAGTCCTTATCACCAGTAGACTGCAGGTATTTATATACTGCGATAAAATACCATAGCGTTCCATCCACATTGTTATATTCAGGTTCCCCCCCATTATCCATAAAACGATTGGGTAGCATACCCTGGCTCAAACTATGGGCAAAAGCCGATAGTATTTTTTTTGCATCCTCAAAACGATGCGTGCTTAAACATAAACCGGGTAAACTGATCATTGTATCTCTTCCCCAATCGGTGAACCAGTGGTAACCGGCGATGATGGTCGCCCCGGCCAGGACCTCCTCCAAACCTCCTCCAGAGGAGGAGGCTTCCGAAGACTCCGTGGTATTGATGTTTCGTTTTACAATGAACTGGTCTGCCGCTAAAACCAGATGCCGTACTAATTCATCATCCGGCTGATTGCTGAATAGAAGTCTTCTGCGCATCGCTTCTTTTGATAAAAGTTCTTGTGCATTTCTTCCTTCAGGGTCTTCGGTGGATATGATAATACCTAATGAATCACCTTGTTTTAATTCAACAGAAAAAATTCCGTGATTGAAAAGATCTTCCGTATGATCCTGTCCGCGGTATTGTTCAACGCTGTAGTAAAAATTGTTGAACCACCGGGGCTCATGATGGTAGGAGGAGCCGGGCACATTAACATAGACATCTGTTTTTCCGTCGGGCCTGGTATGAAAAACGCCATTGTTAAAATTGGCGTCCCAATGCATTTGCGGACCCTCGTGTGTTAGGGAGTGATAACCTTTCGCCGCCATTAATGGAAGTAACTCTAATGTGAATGGTTTTGAAGATTCCAATACTTCGTATATGAGCACCACGGTGTTCTCGCCATTGATCATCGCGATGATTTTTTTCAACACAATTCCTTCTGCCTCGTATTCCCATTGAGCAAAAAGATCTTTGCTGAAGCTATTTAAATAGTGGTGACCATTGGGATGAATAGTATCGCCGGGATAAAGATTCACGCCGAGTTCTATTCTTTTACCATCCGTGATAATGGTTTCATCTAATTTGGATAACAAAACCATTCTATCCGTTGGCGGTTTAATGGCCGCCACCAGCAAACCATGATAACGTCGGGTATTCACACCAATAACAGATGATCCGGACCATCCGCCCAGTCCATTTGTTTCCAGCCATTCATATTGCGAAGCGTTAGAAAAATCTTGCAGGGCGGCTTTGTCTTTTGTAAGCATAAGTTTTTTTTAGCCGGGAGCAGGTAAGGACCTTCAAACTTAAGACTCTAAGCCTCCTCTCCTCCGGAGAGGAGGTGGGAGGTGAGGTCTTATAAAATTCCCGTCTTACCGGCAATTATTTATGATACTACTTCTTTTTGCATTATACTCGTGGTCTTCTTTTCAATACGGCTGATGCTGTTGATCAGTTCCGCTACCACACCTGTCCAGCCCGTTTGATGCGAGGCGCCTACACCCCTTGCCGTATCACCATGAAAATATTCATAAAATAAGACCAGGTCGTTAAAGTTCGGATCATCACGATAGATTGTGAAATAATCATTGACCGGACGATGTCCTGTTTCGTCTTGCCTGAATGAATAAATAAGGCGTTTGGAAATTTCTTCTGCTACTTTTTTCAGACCCATCTTATTACCGGAGCCGGTGGGAAGCTCTACTGTCAGGTCATCTTTATAATATTCGGCAAAGGTATTCAAAGCGCTTACCAATAGATAATTCATAGGCATCCAAACCGGTCCCCGCCAATTGCTATTACCTCCAAATAAGTTGCTGTTTCCTTCGGCGGGTTGGTAGTTCAAACCAAATTCCTGTCCTTCGATATGAACGGAATAATAAGTCTCGTGCAATTTTGAAATTGAACGGATGCCGCCTTTGCTGAGAAACTCCTTTTCATCAAGCAATGCCTTTAATAATTTTTCCAAACGCTGCCGTGGTACCAGCGATAATAAGATGTCGTCATGATCTTTCAACTCTTCTATCACTAAGTATTGACCATTGTCTTCCCTGTATCGTTGAAACCATTTTAATCTTCGATGGAAGTCGGGTAGTTTTTCCAGTAATTCTTTTTTTAATACCAGTCCTGCAAACAGCGTAGATAAACCTACAAGGCTTCTTACTTTTAGTGGAATATACCTTCCGTCGGGCAGGGCCAATACATCATAAAAGAACCCTTCTTCTTCATCCCAACTACCGGTCCAGTTTTCTCCAATTCGATTCAGTGATTCGGCGATATATACAAAGTGTTCAAAGAATTTAGTCGTTACATCTTCATAGCCGGGATTGTATTGCGAGATTTCCAGGGCCATCTCCAGCATGTTTAGGGAATACATTGCCATCCAGCTCGTGCCATCGGCCTGTTCCAATTTACCACCGCCAGGTATCATATTGCTCCTGTCGAATACCCCGATATTATCCAATCCTAAAAAACCTCCTTCAAAAACATTATTTCCTTTATGATCTTTTCGATTGACCCACCAGGTAAAGTTGATCAACAGTTTTTGAAATACTCTTTCTAAAAATTGCACATCCGGTTTTCCGGTTTTGGCTTTATCCATTTTATATACCTGCAAACAACTCCATGCATGAACCGGGGGATTTACATCGCTGAAGGCCCATTCATACGCGGGCAACTGCCCGTTCGGATGCATATACCATTCACGAAGAAATAGTATCAACTGGTCTTTCGCAAATTGCGGATCGATCATACTCAGCGGTACACAGTGAAAAGCAAGATCCCATGCAGCATACCAGGGATACTCCCATTTATCCGGCATGGAAATAACATCCTCGTTATTCAATGAGTGCCAGTGATGATTACGACCTGTTTTCCTTGCTTCCGGTGGTGCTGGCTGGCCGGGATCGCCATTTAACCAACGGGGAATATCAATATTAAAGTATTGCTTGCTCCACAACATACCGGCAAAAGCCTGCCGCTGGATATTCAAAAGATCGGGGTCTTCTGCTTCCGAAACCGATGCATAAAATTCATCAGCTTCCTCTATGCGCTTTGTAAACAACGAATCAAAATTTTGCCCGAAAGGTTTTTCTTTTTGTTCGTGTTTGCTTAACCGCAATTGAATAGCAACGGATGAATGTGCCGGGATATTGAATTCATAAAACGGGGCGAATTTGGTGCCTTCTTTTTTTTCCTGGAGCCAATCAAAGTCTTTTTCCGTAACGGCCTTGTGAAAAGCATCTTTTACAAAAGGAAAGGAGTTGGGCTGGCCGTACAATCTTTCGGAGTTTGTTTCATTTTCGGTAAATAAATTATGGATCGCTTTTTCAAAATAGAAATGATAGGTCCCGGCCTGCTCATGAGAAACTTTTGCTACGCCAAACTCTTCATCGTTCTCCACCAGCTGGATCACTGGTTTTTCTTTCATCAGCCCAAAACTCCAAAGATTACGCATCCATAATGTGGGCAGCAAGGCGATATAGGCGTCGTCATTACCGCGATTATGTACAGTGATGCGGATGCCGATGTCTTCTTTATCTTTTTTGGCATATTCCGTAAATACATCAAAATATTTTCCTTCATTAAATAACCCTGTATCCAACAGCTCATATTCATTTTCATATTTTGAACGGTTGCGGTTGGTATGCACCAGGTCAGCATAAGGATATTCGGCCTGCGGGTACTTGTACAAATGTTTCATGTACGAATGCGTAGGCGTACTATCGAGGTAATAATACAATTCCTTTACATCTTCACCATGATTGCCTTCATTGCCCGTCAATCCAAATAATCTTTCTTTTAAAATGGGATCTTTTCCATTCCATAGAGATATGGCGAAACAAATGCGCTGCATTTCATCACTGATTCCGGCAATACCGTCTTCTCCCCAACGATATACTTTTGACCGTGCATGATCATGCGGGAAATAATCCCATGCATTACCATGTGCACTGTAATCTTCTCTTACCGTACCCCATTGTCTTTCGCTTAGGTAAGGCCCCCATTTTTTCCAACCGGGTTGCTGCAGTCGTTGTTGTTCTGTGTTCATGATAGTTTGTTCCCGCCTCCGCCTACTGGCGGAGAATTTTGATGCTTTTCGAATTTAGCGAAAAACATAATTTAAAAATGTTGATCATTGAATCGAAAGATGAAGTCCCGATAGCTATCGGGAGCGACGCAACGAAGATCCCATGAAAAACCGTCGCTGGTTAAATAGCTGCGATCTAACAATTAAAGAACTGATTTAATTCACAATGAATATTGACCCTAAGTTTGCCTTTTGGGGGACAGGGGGATTTACCCATTATCCTCAAACCCCGGGTACAAGGTCATACCGCCATCTACAAACAGAGTTGTTCCGTTCACATAGTCTGAATCATCACTGGCTAACCATACAGCCGCTTTGCCAATATCTTCTACCTGTCCCACTCTTTTTTGTGGTATCAATTTTAAAAGCTCCTGCAGATGCGCTTGCGTATCCCATGCTTCATGGTTGATAGGAGTAGCAATGGCACCGGGAGCAATACTATTAACCCGTATCATCTTTGGTGCAAACTCCTGGGCAATTGTTTTCATCATCAGCATAACACCACCTTTACTTGCCGCATAGTTGGCATGTCCCGCCCAAGGAATGACTTCATGGACACTGCTCATACAAATAATTTTGCCGGCGGCCTTCGATTTTCCATTTACACCGCGGCGCAAAAACTCTTTAATCGCTTCCCGGGCACATAGAAATTGCCCGGTCAGGTTGACACCGATCACAAAGTTCCACTGATCCAGCGTCATTTCCGTAAAAGGGGCGTCTTTTTGTAAACCCGCGTTGTTGATCAGAATATCAACGGTGCCAAACTGGCCAATAACATCGGCAAACATATTTTTTACTTCCTCTTCTTTGCTGACATCACATTTATACCTGATAGCCATACCGCCATCGGCAATGATCTGGTCAACTACTTTTTGGGCCATCTCTTTTCCCTGTGGTATCGGATAATTTACGACCACGGTTGCACCAGCTTTGGCCAATTCTTTGGCGCAACCCGCACCGATACCGCTGCTGGCGCCTGTAACAATGGCAACCTGGCCCCCTAGTTTTTGTTTCATCAAAAATGTTTTTTAATTAGATAATATATTGAACGGAATATTTCGTGCTGAGGAAGTTTTCTTTTTTTGAGCGATCGCTTTTCTGATCAGGGATATCTCAAAATCGGCCACCAGGTTGGTATAATGCCCGAACACCTCTTGTGGTGTGGCATCGGGGTTAAAATATTTGCCTGGGTTTTCGGATTGTAGAGACAAGGCATGCCTTGTCTCTACAATGGCCGGTACGGCCATATAATAAAAATAATCTGCCGATTGCAACCGCCCCCAGATATCAGCATCCCTTTCATCGGTTGATTGCAAAACGAGATTCTGAATGCTGTATATTTTTTTCAGCGTATTATTCTGCATTACATTTTCACACCAAATACAACTGGCATTGGACTGGTCTTCCCAGGAGATCGTTTGCGCAACATCATACGAATCTGTTGGATAGTGAGAGTCGAGTACTTCCGACGGAGTTGAAAACCTGAATACTTCATTTTTTAACACAGCCGCAGGAAGAAATTCCAGGAATTCAAAGATTCCGGTATCTTTTTTCTTATATACACCAAAGGTTTCATAGTCCATAAATAAATTAATCACTTCGGTATTGCCCGGTTGGTGAAGATGAAGCCATTCCGCGAATTTATCGGCGGTTAAGGGATGTTCAGACCAATTAGGGTTACCAAAACGAAAAGCGATATCATCAGAAAGGGTGGCGTTGCGTAACAATAGACCCGGTTCTTCCTGACCCGGTACAGCATACACCTTATTGCAAGAGCGGCCTTTCAGTATTCTTTCCACTCCTTCACACAAAATACCTTTCAAACCCAGCCCGCCGATCAATGAGGCGATCCGGTTATTGTGGATCAGCTCCGTATTTTTGAAAACAACCGGTTCCCCTCCAAACAGGTTCTTGATCAGTTCAGCATGTTTTTGTATTTGCCGTTGAAACTCCGCTACGGAGTAAAGCGAGCTTAAGGAATGATAATAGGTCTCCGCTAAGAATTCGACACATCCTGTTGCTGCCAGTTTCTTAAAGGAGCGAATAACATCGGGGCGGTACTGTTGAAACAATTCCAATATAATACCACTGACCGAAAAGCTAATTTTGAAAAGCCCGTTTTGCTGAACTATTTGTTGATAGATTATTTCATTAGCCGGCAGGCAACAGTAATCCGCTAACTGGTTAATGCTTTCCCTGTCTGCCGCTTCATCTTCGTAACAATGGCAAACATCAATATCCTTTGCCTGGTATTTTTTTAACCGGTAAGGTTGATGCACTTTAAAATATAGACATACCGATATCATCATGAAAGTATTAAAGTTGAACGTTGGGAACAAAACGGCCGCTGCATGGCAGGGCCGTTGCCCCGTGGTACGTCATTAACCCTAACCAACTGCTATGATTATTTTAATGTGATCCGTAGTGAAGCGAAAATTGACCGATCATTGTTCATTACTCATCTTATTGTTTCTAAAGCAAAGCTAATGCGAAGCGGAACTTTATGCTGTCGCCTTATTTACATTAACAGCCAATTAATTTATTAACTAATTCCAGGAAACAGGGTTATTTAGTTCAATTCGCTTCCTGTTGTAGCAGAGAAGACCGGAGGTTCTTAGCTCATTCAGCAACATGTTCACGCTTTGACGGGAAGTAGAGATGAACCCGGCGATATCACTATGCGTAAGATAATTGTTGAGAATGATCTTATCTCCCATTTGATTGCCATCTGTGCGGGCCCAGTCCTTGATAAAACGGATCAGCCTGTCCTTTGTATCGAGGAAAACAAGATCGGCATGGCGATTTTCCAGCCGCTGTAATTTGTTGTTTACTTTCCTGGCGTAGCCCAATACCATTTGTGGATTTTCTTCGAGTATCCTTCTGAAATCGCTGATGTGGAAGGAGCATATGATAGTGTTAGCTGTCAATGCTTCGGCACATTCATCATTCCTGAGGTGACCTTCAAGACCAAGATCGCCGAAAATATCAGGCTCCGTGAGGATATCCTTTACTAATTCGTTTTCCACACCGCTGGTGTCGGTTATTTTTACTTTTCCTTTTACCAAAAAGTGAATCCTGGTATACCCGGTTTCGCCATAGCTGATAAGCTCACCACGGTAGACGGTTTTCATCTTGGCCAATGCCGCTGCGGCAACTAATTTTTGTTCGGATAATGAAGCCAGCATGGGATGATTCTTCAGGTAGAAGTATTTCATTTCTTCAGACATGGTTACAGGTTTTAAAGATTTATAAAGTTTTAGTTGAATGCCGATGTTAGTGCCGTCTCAATTTTCGAGATCATCATATTTTTAGGAATAAGCCCGGTTACATGGTCGACAACTTCTCCGCTGCGGAAAAAGAGAATGGTGGGCAATTCCATGACGCCAAATTCAAGATCGATCCCCGTTTCTTTTTCTACATCAATGGTGAAGAATTTGGCCTGGCCTTTATAGGATCTCGCCAACTCTTCATAGATGGGAGATATGATCTGGCAGGCGCCGTTCCAGTCCTTTTTAAACTGCACCAAAGAAAGACCCGGGCTGTCGATCACTTCCTTTCTGAAATTTGTTTTGGAGATCATTTGATTCATACAATTTTCGGTTTGACATATCCAGTTAGCCAACCGGCGTGCCAGAAAAAAAACGGAGCTTGGCAAAATCGGCTGAAACCCTTGGCACTAAAGGATTTTAAAAATTTTGGATGAAGACTTGGCCACCCAAAAAATGCTTGTTTTTTCCCAACATGTTGGGAGAGTCCTGATATGTTGGGAAGCCGGCATTTGGGAAAAATTGGATGGTACTAAAAATCGATGGCTGTGAAGAACCGACCGGCTAAAAAATACGTACTATCCGTATAGATTTTATTTCGTTTGATAAACCCTTCAACTGTTAAATAAAAATAAAGCCGCTTTGCTGTCAATCAGCCGACAAGCTGTAGCTGCATTCGTTCCTAGTTTTGAGGATCAAAAAATTTATGAAATGAGAAATCGGTTTTTTTTAATCCTAATGTCGGTAGGTTTTTTTTCAATGGCTACTATGGCGCAGGACCCAACGGCACTTCGGAAAAAGGAATTCAACCTTGACGGGAATATTGCCATCGACGGTTACGACCCGGTCGCTTACTTTAAAGCAAACAAAGCCGTCAAAGGCAGTAAAGACCTTGCGGTGAGTCACCAGGGCGTGATCTACTATTTTTCTTCCGGAGAAAATAAGGAAGCGTTTAAAAAGAATCCTTCGCAATATGAGCCGGAATATGGTGGCTGGTGTGCTTTTGCGATGGGTACAAAAGGTGAAAAAGTAAGTATCGATCCTGAAACTTTTAAGATTCTTAACGGTAAGCTGTATCTTTTCTACAACCGTTTTTTCAATAATACACTGAAAAGCTGGAATAAGGAAGAGGCTAAGCTGAAACCGGCAGCCGATGCCAGTTGGAAAAAAATTTATCATTGATCAATCTATAACCATGACACTTAACTTGACCACGATCGGGATATGGGCCTTGCGGGTGATCGCCGCCTTCCTGCTGCTGCAAACCCTTTTCTTCAAATTCACAGGCGCCGAGGAATCTATCTATATTTTTTCTACGCTTGGGATGGAACCCTGGGGACGTATAGGCAGCGGAGTTCTTGAATTGATCGCTTCCATCCTGATCCTTTATCCCCGAACTACTTTTATTGGTGCGGCATTGGGAGCAGGCTTGATGAGCGGGGCGATATTCTTTCACCTGACTAAGCTTGGCATTTCCGTAAAAGATGACGGCGGGCTACTTTTTGCCTATGCCATCCTTGTTTTTATCTCCTGCGTCATATTGCTTTTCATATACAGGGGAGAAATAAATACTATCCTGAAAATGATTTTCAAAAAAAATATTTAATTTATGAAGTATATTTTAATGCTGTTGATAGCATCAGCGACCTTTTTAGTTTCTTGTGTTAAAGAGAATACGCCGGAAATAGTATTGGATAATACGGTTGATACTACGATGGCCATGCCGCAAAACAATGGTAATTTTATGAATGGACCCTACGGATCCGTTTCCGGCATGGCTACCGTATATAAGCAAGATGGAAATTTGGTTTTAGCGTTGGAAAATATGAATATATCGAACGGACCACAGTTGCATGTCTACCTGTCAAAAGAGGTGCAACCAGTCAATTTTATTGACCTGGGTCCTTTGCAGTCGACGCTGGGAAACCAGTTGTACAATATCACCGGCAGCCCGGATTTTTCGCAGTATAAATATGCCTTGATCCACTGTAAGAAATATAATCACCTGTTTGGAAGCGCCAAACTACAATAAACATAAACCTTTTGTATGCTGCTTAAACAACCCATTCAAAACGTATTTGTACAGTTGACGGAAACATTGAATCAATTGTCGGCTGAGCATTATGTTCAGCCCAGCAAGATATTGTTCAACGCCAGCATCGGGCAGCACGTACGGCATATCATTGAATTATTTCTTTGCCTTGAAAAAGGTTATGAGAGCGGTGTGGTCAATTATGAAAAAAGAAAAAGAGATTACCAGATAGAAACGGATAAAGATCTCGCCATTCAGCTACTGAAAGATATTTACCAGCGCCTGGACCGACCCAATTGCAACCTGGTTATGGAAGCGGAGGATTATGAAAATACAGAAGCCGTAGTGGCTATCCCAAGTAATTATTACCGCGAGATCGCGTATAACCTGGAACACACCATTCATCATATGGCCCTGATCCGTGTTGGCGTAAATGAAGTTTCTACTATAGAATTGCCACAGGAGTTTGGTGTGGCGTATTCAACTATCAAATACAGGCAGCAATGTGCACAGTGACCTATATACCTACGAATGATAAATATTTTATTTCATCCAACCGCGATGAAAGGAATAGCCGTAGCCAGGCCGTCCCCCCCGCCGTGTATGAGATCAATCAAAAAAAACTCATATTTCCCCAAGACGGAGATGCCGGCGGTAGCTGGATAGCTCTCCATGAGAACGGGAATGCGGCAGTATTGCTGAATGGTGCTTTTGAAAAGCATGTATCAATGTCACCTTATCGCAAGAGCAGGGGTAAAATATTTTTAAATATCATCGCTGATGAGGGCCCCGTCCGGTATTTTCACCAGCTCGATCTTGATCAGATAGAACCATTCACACTTGTTTTACTGGAGAAAGATAGCCTGTATGAATGTCGATGGGATGGAAAGAATAAACATTACCAGCAATTGAAAAAGCACCGGCCTTATATATGGTCCTCCTGTACCCTGTATGAAAAAAGTATTGTTGATAAAAGAGAGCAATGGTTTGCTTCTTTTCTCAGTCGCAATCCGAATCCTACGCAAAAAGATATTTTAGAGTTCCACCAGTTTACCGGTGATGGCGACACACAGAATGATCTGCTCATGGAAAGGGAAGGTGTTTACGCAACGGTTAGCATTACCAGTATGTTGTTGACCGGTGACCGCGGAGGTATGAAATACCTGGATCTTAAGGATAACAGTCTCGCTGAGAGGAAAATAGAATTTGAATCATCGAACGAATTAGTGTCGTAAAGAAAATTGTTTCCCACAAAGAAACGGAGGGCACAAAGAATTTCTTCAAGTGATTAACGCCTTGGTGGGAGAAGTTAAGGCAGAGAAAGATAACACAAGCATGATCAGGAAAATTTTATACCAGCCTTTCTTTATCAAATTATTCAACTGGGAGTATTGGCCTTTTCATTTTGTCTATGGTCCTATTTACTTATACTGGTTTTGGCTTTGTGCCAGGGCCAGGTCTTTTTTCTTTTTCAATACCTCCAATCCTTCTATTATCAACGGCGGTTTTTTGATGGAATCGAAAAAAGAAATATATGACCTGATCCCTGCCACTTGTCATCCGGCTACTTTATTTTTCCCAGCCGGAACTGGTATCGAAGCGATCATGAGGGAGATAGAGCTAAAAAGACTTCAGTTTCCCGTGATTGGAAAGCCTGATATTGGGATGCAGGGAAAAGCTGTAAAGAAATTAATGGGTAGGGAAGATGTAGCCGATTATGCAAGCCATTCGAAAGTTGATTTCCTGGTACAGGCTTTTGTGCCATATGAAAAGGAAGTGGGTATTTTTTATTACCGCTACCCGAACGAAGCGAAAGGGCATATCTCCGGAATTGTTGGAAAGGAATTTCTTTCTATTACCGGAGATGGCGTTTCCAGCATGGAAGCATTGTTGCATAAAGAAAAAAGATATATTCTTCAATTGCCGGTGTTGCGGAAAACCTATGGCGACGAATTAAAAAAAGTATTGAGACACGGCGAAGAATACCTGCTGGTGCCCTATGGCAATCATGTACGGGGTGCGAAATTTATTGATGCGAGCCACCTGGCCGATGAACACTTAACAAGAACGATCGACCATGTTTGTCAGCAGGTTGAAGGTTTTTATTTTGGACGACTTGATATACGCTACCATTCGTGGGAGGAACTAAAGCAAGGGAAAAATTTCTCCATTATTGAATTGAATGGCGCTGGCAGTGAACCTACTCATATGTACGACCCCAAACATTCTATCTTTTTCGCCTGGAAAGAGATCATCCGCCACTGGAATATCCTGGCCCGGATCAGCCGTATCAACCACCGTCTTTTGAAAAAGCCCTATATGAAAACCAGCGCCGGGCTTGACATGCTGAGAGCAAATAAACAGTATGTAAAGTTGATCAGCGGGGATGATCAGCTACAGAGAGCCTAGTTGAGAGATAGTACACGGTCGACCACGGATTTTCGCGACTAACCTTTTTGGCCACAAACAAAAAGCCTTTATGAGGCCTATATGCACCATCCCACTTGTTGGAATAATGATATTGACTGGGCTTTCATTCAGCATTAGCGGCAATGGACCGGTAAAAGAGATAGGGAAGGCTGAACCTGGTTTTGCCGTGGTAGAATTATTTACTTCGGAAGGTTGCTCCAGTTGCCCGGCGGCTGATGAACTTGCCATTGCGCTTTCAAAAGAGTATACAATGGATGTTTATTTTTTAGGTTATCATGTCGACTATTGGAATTATATAGGTTGGAAAGACAAATTCAGCAAGGCTGACTATACAGAACGGCAAAGACAGTATGCCGCCGCATTCAAACTGAAAAGTATTTATACACCACAGGTAGTTATCAATGGAAAAAGGGAATTGGTTGGTTCTGATCAAACGCGGTTGCGAAAAGTGATCAGAGAAGAATTGAAAATAAAAGCGCCTTATGAGATCAGCGTGTCGGCGAAACTTAACAAGAATGAAATTTCAGTTTCGTATACAACATCTGTATCCGATAAGCATTTTCTAAAAATTGCATTGGTACAGGTTCATGCGGAAACGCCGGTAAAAAAAGGAGAGAATAGCGGCCGGTATTTGAAGCATATCAATGTTGTAAGAGATATGCAGAGTATTGCTATCAGTAAAAATGGAGATGGGAAAACTAGCTTCAATGTACCAGCTGAGCTACCCGTCTCTAATGTAAAAATAATTGCCTTTGTACAGGATAAGGACGATTTAAAGATCGTGGGTGCAACGAATGCGGCTGTTCAGTAATTAGCAGAGAAAGGAAATTTTAAAAAGAGAAATGCCACTCCTCGGGGGTTTAAAAGTAACTATATTCAAAAGTTTTTTTTTATAATCAGTCATCCCTTCGGGCAATGTCATTAAGTTAAGCCTCGTAAAGGCGATCCTTTGGTAGAAATAAAAATAATAATCCATGTTAAGTGCCTTCGGCACGGTGTTTTAAAACGTCGCCCTTACCGGGCTTTGCTAAAAATAATGATTACTACTTCCAAAACGCCGCTCCTAACGGAGCTAATTGCAAAAATAAAATGCTTAACTTAATCACATTACTTTTCGGGATTAGATAAAAGCCTGAAAGGCTGACATAATTATAAAATGGAAATCGTCGGATTCTGGAAAACCCCGAAGGGGTGACACGATTTATTGTCTCATCAAGTTAATTAATTCAATCAAACCACCCTTTTTATTCCCAGCTTTTTCATTCTTGCTTCCAGGGTGGTTGCATTCAGACCTAAAATCTTAGCCGCTCCTTTTTCTCCACTAACCTTCCAACCGGTTTTCTTCAGTGTTTCAATAATATGTTCCTTTTCTACATCTTCCAATTTGGTTACCGGCGTGGTAATTCCATTTGTAGATTCGGTTATTTTTTCCGTTGGAATCCATTCGCCATATTCCAGCACGCCATTCCGGCTTAATATCATGGCTCGTTCAATAATGTTTTCCAGCTCACGGATATTACCGGGCCAGTCATAAGCCATCATCGCATCAATTACCTGGTCAGAAACATGGGTTATTTTCCTGCCGATCTTTCCTTCGTGTTTTTGACAAAAATGTTTTATCAGTAAAGGAATATCTTCTTTTCTTTTGCGTAGCGGCGGACAAACGATCGGGAAAACATTAAGACGGTAATACAGGTCCTCCCGGAATTCTTTCTTTTCGATCGCCTGTTGCAGGTTGCGGTTGGTAGCGGCAATCACTCTTACGTTCACCTTCATCGTTTTCGGATTGCCTAGTCTTTCAAACTCTCCTTCTTGCAGTACACGAAGAAGTTTGGCCTGCAACTCAACAGGTAATTCGCCGATCTCATCTAAAAAAATAGAACCACCATCGGCTAATTCAAAGCGACCGATCTTTCTTTCCATCGCACCGGTAAAAGCTCCTTTTTCATGACCAAATAATTCGCTTTCGATCAGGTTAGCAGGAAGCGTAGCACAGTTGACTTTTACCAATGGTCGCTTACTACGGTTACTCACATTGTGAACAGCTCGTGCGATAAGTTCTTTTCCGGTACCGGATTCGCCCAATATCAAAACGGTAGCATCAGTTGAAGCTACCTGCTCTATCTGCTGTAATACTTTTTGAAAATCTTTGCTTTTGCTGATGATCTCTTCAAAATTGTAATTCAATTTTATTTCTTCCTGCAGGTATTTATTCTGAGCCTGCAGTCTTGCCTGCTCCTGTTCCATGAGAACCTTATCCGTGATATCGATAAACATCGTGCGGGTAAACTCTCCGCCTACATCCGGATTTGACCACCATTGTATCCAGATCGGCTTGCGATTGTCTTTACGCCGGAGTTCAAGCACAACGCCACTCGCGTCAGTGCCGCGACCCACCGATTCAAATGCTTCTTTCACGCGGCGTTGTGCATCGGGTGTATCGGGCACTAACGTCCTACCATATGTAAAGGGAACTTCATCCGGTCTTACTCCGAGTATCCTTAAAGCCGCCCGGTTGGCTTTGATAAATTTTGAGTCCAGGCCCTCATGAACGTAGGCGATCGGGGCTTCTTCAAATAAGTCTCGGAATCTTTCTTCACTTTCCTTTAATAAAACCTCGAGTTCACTATTAGCGATCTTCAACTTTTCTTCTGCCTTCATCCTTTCTATTTCAGCGCCGGCCCTGGCGGCAAAAATCTTAAGTATGGCTGTTTGATTTTTTTCGCTGGTGATAGGGTCAGGATCAATGACAAGGATATGACCAATAATCTCACCGCTTTTGGTACTATAGATAGGCACACCCACTGCGGATTCTATTCCTTTTTCTTTAGGATATTTTGCCTGTACATTGTCAGGCATAAAAAAATCATTACCCTGCATAATGATTTCGCAGGGAATATCCGCTGTAGCATATTCAATATTATCGAGTACTCTTTCACCATCTACATAGCATACCGTTCGCAACCTGGTTTTTTCTTCATTGGCACATTCCGTGATCAAAGCATATCGCATGGTCAGCATCATAGTAATATGCTTTGCCAGTTCCACCAGGAAATCCTCACCAGTCAGACCTGATGTAGCTTCAGAAACAGTACGAAGCAATTCTTCTTCCATCTTTCGTTCACGGATGTCACGAACCAGGCTACAGGTATATTCCCGTCCGTCAAATACCATGAAATTTTGAGTGATTTCAACATCAATGTTTATCCCGTCTTTACGTTTGATTTTTGAATCGAAGATCATTGTCGTCTCTTCCTTCAACCGTTTCCAGATAAATCCCCAGTCAGGCTGCTCAACACTTTGGTTGATATCAAACACATGCATCTTCTTCAGATCATCTTTGGAATAACCCGATAACTCAGCCGCCGCATCATTCACCTGCCAGATATATCCATCCTGGTCGATCCAGAATACAGCTTCCCGCAAATTATTCATCGTAAAACCATAAAATTCATTGGCTTTTATTTGCCGCTGCAATTCCCTTTCGGATTTCATCCTTTCTATCTCGGCACCGATCTGTGAAGCAAAGATTTTCAGGATCGTTGTCTGGTTGCTTTCTTCGGTGACCGGCTGAAGGTTGGAAACAATGAGATGCCCGATCACTTTTCCGTTAACGGAACTATAAATAGGAACACCGGTGGCGGCTTCGATCCCTTTGGCTTCCGGGAATTTTTTATAAACTTCCCGGGGAATAAATACGTCCTTTCCCTGGAGTATCAACTCGCAGGGCCGGCCGGTAATATCGTATTCGATATTATCCACTACCGCATCACCATTTACCATGCACAATGTTCTTACCTGCGTACTGCCTTCTTCGATACACTCGG
>JANOCH010000600.1:0-3493 GCA_031412015.1 Chitinophagaceae bacterium | reverse complement strand
CAGTTTTATCGCCATAACGGTCAGGGTTACCCTTCAGGTCAAAATGTAATGCCACATTTTCCGGCAACGAATTCCAGCTAGCGGCAAGATATACTCCTGGAATAAGTGCAACCAGCCAGATCAGCCATTTGAAATACTTGTTCATTTTATATTCTTTTAATTGATGTTAATCCAATGACTGCTTTTATTATCTCTTTTTTGTTTTGAATTGCAGGAACCATTTCATGATTTCATCTACCACTGTTGTGTTCAATGAATAGTAAACATACTGTCCATCCTTTTCAGCAATGACCAGTTTGGCTTGCTTTAACAGGTCAAGATGGTGCGATATGCTGGGGCCCGATATATTGAAACGTTCTACAATTTCTCCTGCGGTCATATCCCTTTCCTGTAAAAGCTGTAGTATTTCCCGCCGGGTAGGATCATTCAGGGCTTTAAAAATTATGTTCATGCCTCAGTTGATTCATTAGTTATTTAGACAAATATCTAAATATATTTTGGATAAAAAAACTAAAATTATGTATCAATTGCGGTACACCCCCTTACAAAAGGTAAAAAAGATGGATGTACGGTTAATGAACCGAAACGCTTGTTAACAGTGATTAACAGCCGTTTCCATTAATCCCAATTTGCTTGCCGGCAGGTGTAACCTACTATACTTTTACACCGTCATACTTACCAAATGACAAAAATTAAAAAACAAAACCTTAATCATTAAATAATCAGAAATCATGAAAAAGATCATCATCATGCTGGCAATCACGATAAGCAGCTTAGCAGTATTTGCCGGCGAAGAAAATGTAAACAACAAAGTTTTAAATGCCTTTAGCAAGGAGTTTGCCGGAGCTAAAGATGTAAAATGGACAACCAATTCAACCTTCTCCAAAGCGTCATTCGTTTTCAATGGGCAGTATGTATATGCATTCTACCAGCTGGATGGAGAACTATTGGCGATGACCCGTAATATCAGCTCACTTGATCTGCCGATCAGCCTGCAAAGCAGCCTGAAAAAAGGTTACGAGGGTTACTGGATATCCGACCTGTTTGAAGTATCCAATAACGAAGGAACCAATTATTATATCACTATGGAAAACGCTGATTCAAAGATTGTTTTGAAATCAACCAGTGGCGGTAATTGGAACAGTTTCAAAAAATCTGCAAAGATATAAGCAGTTAGTTTTGGTGTGTGGTAAAAACAAGCCCCGTCTTTCTGCTAAAGAAAACGGGGTTTTGTATTTTTTTGCATTTTTTTGAATGTTTAACAACCTATGAACCCCTTGACTTATTGATATGGGCATAGTCAAGGATCAATATCATCCCTTATCAATTACATTAACCTTAAACCTCTAATTATGAAAAAGATCTTTTTGTTATTGCCGTTATTGCTGGCATTTGTCAGTTTAACAGCATTTTCACGTTTCAACAACGATGTGGACCCGAGGGCTGAACAGTTATTCAAAAACGAATTTGCCGGCGCTTCGAATGTGGTATGGTCGAAAATAGGCCAATTTCGTATGGCGAGTTTTACCTGGGGCGATCGCCAGACAGTGGCCTACTTTAACGCCGATGCAGAATTAGTAGGTTGTATCCGCGAATTATTTTTTAACCAACTGCCCTTAACCGTGATGCGGTCTGTTGAAAAGAATTTTAAAGATGCGATTATCCTTCAGAGCATGGAAATCACCAACGATGACGGCGTAAGTTATAAGCTGGTCGTGGAGTATAAAAACAATAAACACGAGATTCGGCTGAATAGCTTTGGAGATATCCTCTCAAACAAAAAATTAAAAAAATAGTACTACGGAAATAACCCCACTAGTATGAATGCCCTGCTTATAAAAGCGGGGCTTTTTATTTGGTCAAAACTGTAATTTTGCGGCTCCGCAATGTCTTCCGCCGGTTGGCGGATGATCAGAAGGCGGAACATAAATTTTAAATATCATGACTAAAGGACCCATTTCACAATTTATCCAGCATCACTATCGCCATTTTAATGCCGCCGCCCTGGTAGATGCGGCCAAAGGATATGAATCTCACCTGCTGGAAGGAGGAAAAATGATGATCACGCTTGCCGGCGCTATGAGTACCGGTGAGCTTGGAATATCACTGGCTGAAATGATACGCCAGGGAAAAGTGGATATCATTAGTTGTACCGGCGCCAACCTGGAAGAGGATGTTATGAACCTGGTGGCACATTCACACTACAAGCGGATTCCCAACTACCGCGATCTGACGCCGCAGGAAGAATGGGACCTGCTGGAAAATCATTATAACCGTGTAACTGATACTTGCATCCCGGAAGAAGAAGCGTTCCGGAGGCTGCAAAAACATTTGGTGAAACAATGGAAGGATGCCGAGGCAAAGGGCGAACGATTTTTTCCCCATGAGTTTTTATATAAAACGGTTTTAAGCGGTGATCTTAAAGAATATTATGAAATAGATCCAAAAGATAGCTGGATCGTAGCCGCGGCTGAAAAAAATATTCCGATCGTTGTTCCAGGTTGGGAAGACAGTACGACCGGAAATATTTTCGCCAGTTATGTTATCAAAGGAGAATTGAAAGCCAGTACGGTGAAAAATGGTATTGAATACATGGTTTGGCTGGCCGATTGGTATCGCAACAATTCTTCCGGTAAAGGAGTTGGTTTCTTCCAGATCGGTGGTGGTATCGCCGGAGATTTCCCGATCTGCGTAGTACCGATGATGTACCAGGATCTTGAATGGCATGATGTTCCATTCTGGAGCTATTTCTGCCAGATAAGCGACAGCACTACTTCTTTTGGTTCTTACTCAGGAGCGGTGCCCAATGAAAAGATCACCTGGGGTAAATTGGATATCCATACACCTAAATTCATTGTTGAAAGTGATGCCACCATTGTAGCGCCACTGATCTTTGCGTGGGTGTTGGGTTGGTAAAGCCCCCGTCCCCGAAAGGGGTGATTTAAAGAGTTTGATTAGCCGAAGACTTTATTTTAATATAACCCCCCTTAATAATAAAACCCCGGAAATAAATACCGGGGTTTTATATTGTATTAAAGTGCGGACTAAAATCAATGTCTCCTGTCTTTGCGATCTTCCCTCCGGTCTCTTTTGTTTTCCCTGCGGTCACGTTTATCTTCTTTCCTGTCTCTTACATCTTCACGACGATCAAGAACATCCTCACGCTGGTCACGTACATCTTCTCTTTTATCCCTGCGGCCGCCATCGTGACGGGCATCTCTTACATCTTCCCTGCGATCGCCAACGTCCTCTCGGCGATCATGTCGATCTTCTTTTCTGTCTCTTACATTTTCACGTCGGTCACGAACATCTTCTTTCCGGTCGTGCCTGTCTTCAATCCTGTCGCGGCGCTGGGCACTGGCTGACTGGCTGAATGATACTGCCAGAAATAAAATAGAGGCTATCATTAGGGGTTTTACAAATAGTTTTGATTGCATGGTCATATTTTTTAGGGTTTCAAAATCGGTTACAGTTTAATAGACCGGGAGAGAAG
>JANOCH010000599.1:0-12455 GCA_031412015.1 Chitinophagaceae bacterium | reverse complement strand
CTGTCGCCGCCCCGCAACGCAGGGTGACGACTATGAAGATTCAATAAAGTTTTATAAAAACCCTGTTGCTCATATTTGCCTGTCCATTGAATAACATCTTTTTCAAAAAACTCCAGCTTTTTCAGATTAGGCAATTCCTGGCCACTATATAATAAAGGCACTCCATTCCAGGTAGCGCTGAATACCGCCAAAGCACCTGCCATTTTTCCATACTTATCATATTCCGTTCCGTTCCAACTATTCTCATCATGATTGCTCGTGAACCAGGCCCGCATGGATCCATCGCCAATGCCGCGATAACGATCTAATAAAGAATCCAGCTCATACAAAGGCAGGCGGTGCTGATAAAAATCTTTTGTCTTATGCATCCATATCCAGCTGTAGCTGGCATCAAACACTTTTCCGTAATCAGGGTTATCCAGTTCATCAAATTCGCCCAGCCAGAACATTGGTTTTACAGAATCAACTTTTGGTCTTGCTTCCTGCCAAAAATCCACTTGCACCCAGGCCGCCAGGTCACACCGAAAGCCATCAATATCTGCTTCTTTTATCCAATATTGCATCGACTGGATCATGGCATTCCTCAAGGCGGGATTATTGTAATCGAGCTCAATGATATCATCCATGCCACTGGCAATCTTAAAGTCCTTGGTCGAATCATCTTTTAAGAAATAGTCGGGATGTTGCTTTGTCCATACATGATCCCAACCCGTATGATTGGCAACCCAATCGATGATCACTTTGAATCCTTGGGCATGGGCTTCTTTCACCAGCCTTTTAAAATCATCTAACGTGCCAAATTCAGGATTGATCGCCGTATAATCCGAACAGGCATAAGGACTGCCCATGCTCCCTTTTTTATTCTTTTGAGCGATGGGGGTAATGGGCATGAACCAGAGCGTTTCCACACCCATTTCTTTTAGCCGGGGTAATTCTTTCGCGAAAGCGTTAAAAGTCCCTTCGGGTGTATATTGGCGAACATTCACTTCATAAATATTGGTAGAATGCGCCCAGGCGACTGTTTTCGATGATGTTGTCATATTAGTTCTTTCTGCTTTTCCAGGTGTCGAAGATTCGTTGTTGCAGCCTGCTAAAAAAAGGCCGCCAACAACCACGAGATACCGGATCATAATCACCTGTTTATGGTGAAAATAAGAACTTGAACTGGCAAGATAAAATAATGTTTACCCCAATACTTTAAAAAAAAAATTTGTTGAAAAAAGGAGCAGAGAAGCAAGATCCACCCATGACCAAAATTACACTGCTTCTAAAATCGGTAACTTGCGAACTTATTTTCAGGCCAATCCTTATAAATCTGAAAACCTAAGTTTCCGCCATGAAAAGTTTTGATGTACCGATCATATACCGAAGCCCCCTGATCTCCGCCATTAAGAAAAAGCGGAAAGAAATGGATAAAATGAAGAAGGATTTTACGCCAACCCTTCTTGATTTTGGGCCCGTTCAGATTTACCTCGCAAGGCATTTTGGTTTTTGCTATGGCGTGGAAAATGCAATAGAAATTGCATTCAGAACAGTAGAAGAGAATCCCGGTAAAAGAATTTTCTTATTGAGTGAAATGATACACAATCCACAGGTGAATGCCGATCTCCAGGCACATGGCGTCATTTTCCTGCAAGACACCTACGGAAAACAACTGATCTCTTTTGATGAACTGAATGCTGATGACGTGGTAATTATTCCCGCTTTCGGCACCACCCTGGATATAGAAGAAAAATTAAAAAACATCGGGATTCAAACCGAAAAATACAATACTACCTGCCCCTTTGTTGAAAAAGTTTGGAACCGTAGTGAGGCGATCGCCAAAAAGAAATACAGTATCATTATTCATGGAAAACCAAAGCATGAGGAAACAAGGGCCACTTTTTCTCATGCCGCGGAAAATGCCCCTTCGGTTGTTGTAGAAAATATCAGGCAGGCAAAAGAACTTGCAAAATATATCACCAGTGAAAAACCGGCAGCACAATTCTATACAGAATTCAAAGATCAATATTCGCCAGGTTTCGATGTAGAAAAAGACCTGCAACGGATCGGCGTAGTCAATCAAACAACAATGCTGGCCAGTGATACCCAGGCCATTTCCGATTTTCTGAAACAGATTATGATCGGCCATTTTCACTTAACCGAATCGACGACCGAAGACCGGTTTGCTGATACAAGAGATACTCTTTGCTATGCAACAAACGATAACCAGACCGCCGTAACCGGCATGCTGGAAACAGATGCTGATCTCGCGATCGTTGTAGGAGGATATAATTCATCCAACACTTCGCATCTTGTAGAGCTTTGTGAGGAAAAACTTCCTACTTATTTTATCAGCCACGAGGAAAAAATTATTTCCGAAAAAGATATCTTGCATTATAACTTTCACACAAAAGGAGAAATATTAACCAGCAATTATCTTACTCCCAATAAGCCCGTTAAGATCTTAATTACCAGTGGAGCATCATGCCCTGATGCCCTGGTAGAAGGTGTAATTCAGAAATTAGTCAGCTATTTTCCGGCACCAGTCAATATGGGTGAACTGATCGACAAGTTTAAATAAAAAAGTGGTTGATTTTACCTGAACCACTTCTGACTATTTTAGAGATACAACTAAAAATGCCTTAGTCGACGGAGATTTATCTTACCAACTTACTTATACAATAATTGATAATACTCATTCGCCATCCTGTTACTGTCGAACTGAAAACGTACATCGTCCATACCATTTTTCATGATCTGTCTCCACGTATTATAGTTGTCATAATATAAAGGAAGTATTTCATTTTCCAGGATATCATATAATTTATTCAGATCATATTCATCCTGCTCGTGTGTAGCCATATTTGCATAATCCGCTTTGGGCACCACGAATCCATTGTGACCATGATTGATGAATTCCGGTATCCAACCATCATCTGTAGAAAAATTAATAGCGCCATTCATAGCAGCCGTCATACCACTGGTGCCGGATGCCTCTCTTGGTACCCGCGGATTATTCAGCCAGCAATCCGCCGCCTGTTTTAATCTTTTTGATAGTGCCAGCTCATATCCTGTTAATACAGCTACATTCCTGTGTTCTTTACTTATATATACCAGTTGGTTAAACTCGCTGATAGCAGGATGATCTACAGGATAAGGTTTACCTCCCCAAATTATCTGTACCGGGTACCTTGGGTTGTTGAGTAATTTCTTGAAACGCTGTTCGTCTGTAGTTAGCAACCCGGCTCTTTTGTAACCGGCAAATCGTCTTGCCCAGACGATGGTAAACACGTCAGGATTAAATATTTTTCCTGTTTGATCGGCAACAATATCAAACGCTCTTTTCTTCAGGTACTTTTTCCTGTCATCAATTCCATAGTCATCACCGGCTTCTTTAAAACGATATAATTGCTTATCTGCCCAATAACGATAATTCTGGGCGTTGGTGATTGAAATGATCGGGCAAATACCTTCATACCTGCTCCACATCGCTCTCGATACATGACCATGCAATTGGGATACACCATTAGCTATATGCGCAAACCTCAAAGCAACCAGCGAATGGTTGAATGCATCCTCAGCATTGTTCGTCAGCTTTTTTACTTCGTCCACACTCAGTCCGCAGAAATAGCTCATCTTATGGCAGAGATAGATATCATGCTTTTCATTGCCGGCTTCTTCGGGTGTATGAGTTGTAAATACCAATCTTTTCTTTACCTCTTCTATCTTGCGATTGAACTTACTGTACAGGTAAAAAGCCGCAGATAATCCATGCGCTTCATTTAAATGATAGAGTTCTGGTTTAAAACCCAGCACATCCATCAGTTTTGCGCCACCCACACCCAGCAAAATATACTGCGCCACTTTAGTCGCAACATTCGCATCATACAAGCGGTGTGTGATCGTTTGCGATACATAATCATTCTCCGGTGTATCGGTTGATAAAAGAAATAAAGGCGCCGATTTAAACGTCTCGGGATTGAGATAAAATACCTTGACCCAAACCGGGTGTTCATGTACGTTGATCTGGAATTTTAATCCGGTATCTTCCAGGAAACTGTATTGCTTTTCATTCCAGGCTACATCGAGTGTTTGGTCCTGGTGACGTTCCTGGTCATAATAACCATATTTCCATAAAATACCAACGCCAACCAGGTTTTGCTTTAATTCATAAGCGCTTCGCAGGTGTGAGCCTGCTAAAAATCCAAGACCACCGCTGTATATTTTCAACGGTTGATGGACGGCAAACTCCATCGAGAAGTAGGCAATACGTTTAGAATAGTTAGGATCGACAGCATAGGGAACAGTGAAATTTGTAAAACTCATAAAGTGTTTTTTTACACGAAGACACAAGATAAAATTTAATTTGTAAAAGTCTACTATTTAGCGATGAATATCGGGTTAACACTATTTAGCCGGCTTTGTTTTTGCTTTAGCGGCTTTGGGTTTTGTTTCTTTTTTTCTTGGATAAGTACCGTCGAAGGAACAGCGCAGTCCACGGCGTGAACCACAACCCTCTACCTCTTTTACCGTTACAGAAGAGGAAGTAAACCGGAATTGTAATATACATGGATCACCTCCCTGCCTGTATTCGGCCAAAGAAGGTGATTTTATGATCGCTTCTCCTTTTAACTCACCTGTGCATTCTCCGTTGTTCTTCTCAAAATGAATAAAAAAGCTGAGCCGATCGTTCTTTCTACCGTCCCGAATGGATATAAGATTCATTTTACCTGTTCCATAATCAGCTGTATATTTTTGCTTCCTTGAAACGGTATCAATAGGGTTAGTCAGTTCCGTGGCTTTCTCTTCCAAAGCATCGGTCATGATAAGCATAAAATTCTTTGCACCGTTGTTTAATACGTACACCTCTTTTCCTTCGTTTATATTTCCATCAGCGTTTTTACGGTACACCGTTTTGGTAATGGTATAGCGGCTATCCAGGATGCCCGCCTGCTGCGTAGCCGCCGATTGATCCAAACTTAGCAGAGGCATGGCGGCGATGAATTGATTTTTTTTATCAAAACTCAATAACAAAGCGGTCCGTTTATCGCCAGACAAAGTTTTTGCAAAAAGATAGGTCTCCTCTCCCGTCGCTTTTCCCATGGGGTAGATCTTCGGCTTTGCATTCTTACCAAAAATCTTATGAAGAATAGTATCAGGTACAAACTGGGTAAATACCTTGTAACTGATCAGCAGGGAGTCTTTTTCCTTTTTTAGCAGATTGCTATCCGCCACAACGTAAGGCAATTTAGTATCCGGGAAAAAATCAATAAAATCACCGACTTCTACCGGGTCATCACCGGCAAGCGAGACCTTTTTTGATTTGCAGGCTGCCAGCAGGATCACAAAAAAAAGAAGCCAGCCGTACCTTTTACTTAATGTCATGAGGATTCTATTGTATAGCAAATTAAGGGTTTCCGGCTTTATCGTCAATAGAATATTTTGAGATTTAAACAAAATATTTTAGGTTTGTCTAAAAATAAATTTAGCTGTGCTGAACTATTCTACCAGTGAAGAGAATTATATCAAGGCCATCTTTCATTTACAAAAAGACGGAACAGTAACTACTAACGAGCTGGCAGCCGAGCTTCAAACCCGGCCTGCTTCAATAACGGATATGCTTAAAAAACTAAGTGGTAAAAAATTGGTTCACTACCAGGCATACCACGGTTTTACACTTACCGCTGAAGGTCGGAAAGTGGCCCTTGTTATTATTCGTCGCCATAGGCTTTGGGAATTTTTCCTGGCGGAAAAATTAAAATTCAGTTGGGAAGAAGTACATGAAGTGGCAGAAGATCTTGAACACGTTGGTAGTAAAAAACTGATTGATAAACTCGATGAATTTCTCGGCTTCCCCCGTTTCGATCCGCATGGCGATCCAATACCGGATGCCAACGGAAAGATCGAAACCAGCAAACAAATCTGCCTGACTGAATTGCCCCCGAATAATTCCGCGATCGTTTGCTATGTCAGCGATCAGTCAAATGAAATGCTGGAGTTATTGGGACATAAAAAAATAGCGATCGGAACAAAACTGGAAGTAAAAAGAAAATTCAGTTATGATCGATCCATGGAAATAAAGATCCGCCAAAAATCGCCGATCAATATCAGCGAACAACTGGCAAAAAATATTTTTGTAAAATATGGCACCTAATAAGGATTTTGATGCGTCATTAAGCGAGGTACACCAAAGTGTTGATACCACCAGTTTGAAAAGAACTCCCTGGAAAAGAATACTTTCTTTTTTTGGACCCGCCTACCTCGTAAGCGTGGGTTATATGGATCCGGGTAACTGGGCCACCGATCTTGCCGGAGGCAGCAAATATGGATACACTTTAATATGGGTATTGCTGATGAGCAACCTAATGGCCTTGCTGCTACAAAGCCTAAGTGCAAGGCTTGGAATTGTAAGAGGAAGAGACCTGGCACAAGCCAACAGGGAAACCTATCCCAGGAAGATGAATTTCATTTTATGGGTACTGGCTGAAATTGCAATAGCAGCAACTGACCTGGCTGAAATATTGGGAATGGCTATCGGTATTCAATTATTAACAGGTCTGCCATTGATCTGGGGTGTATCTATTACAGTGTTGGATACTTTTTTACTTCTTTATCTTCAACGCCTGGGTATCCGCAAAATGGAGGCCTTTATTATTGGATTGATCGCCATCATCGGTCTTTGTTTCCTGGTCAATATTATTATGGCCAGTCCGCAACTGCATGATGTAATCAGGGGATTTATTCCATCCTTGCCCGATGCGAAAGACTTATATGCTTCAAAAGGAATGACGAATGCCTTACCAAAAGAAACTGCACTGTACTTAGCGATTGGAATTATTGGAGCCACCGTAATGCCTCACAACTTATACCTCCATTCCGCATTGGTACAAACCAGGAAGATCAAAAAAACGAACCAGGGTATAAAACAGGCCCTGAAATATAGTTTTATTGACAGTGCTATTGCTCTTAATATCGCTTTTCTTATCAACGCGGCGATACTCATACTTGCTGCCACTGTATTTTTTCAAACAGGAAAAACGGAAGTAGCGGAAATAAAGCAGGCGCATGAGTTGTTGTCACCGATGCTGGGGTCAAGTTTTGCTTCGACACTTTTTGCCGTTGCGCTGATCGCTTCAGGTCAGAGCTCCACCGTGACCGGAACACTGGCAGGGCAAATTGTCATGGAAGGTTACCTGCGACTTCGCATCAATCCCATTATGCGAAGACTGATCACCCGTTTGATCGCTATCATACCGGCTATTATTGTTATTGCGATGTTTGGTGAAGACGAAGTGGACAGTCTTTTAATATTCAGCCAGGTGATCTTGAGTTTGCAACTGGGATTCGCCGTCATACCACTCATTCATTTTGTAAGTGATAAGAAAACAATGGGCGCCTTCGCTATCAAACCGATCGTTCAATTTCTTGCCTGGGTTGTGGCTTCTGTGCTGGTTTACCTGAATTTAAAAATGCTGATGGGTGAAGCCATGGGTTTCTTTGATGAATCAGAGAATAGCTTTTTGAAAATAATTATCGGTGTAGCAGGAATTTTCTTTGTCGCTCTTTTGATCTATTCAATAATATTTCCTTTCCTTGCCAAAGAGAAAAAATCGGCTTCCATACAAATGCATCCTGACACCTTAGGTTTACAGAATATAGAAGTACCTGTGTATAAAAAGATCGCCGTAGGACTGGATTTTAGTGAGAATGATACAAAACTACTGGCCGCGGCGATGGGTCAGGCACGGGAGGATACTCAATTTATACTTATACACGTTGTAGAAAGTCCTACCGCTATTTTGCTCGGTAAAGAAACCGGCGATTATGAAACAGAAAAAGACAAAGAACGGCTGGAACTATTTGTGAATTATTTAAAAGAAAAAGGATTTGAATCAGAAGGAATATTAGGTTTCCGTCATAGTTCCAAAGAGATCATAAGAATTGTTAAGGAGGAAAAGGCTGATATGCTGGTATTGGGAGCGCATGGTCATACCGGGTTAAAAGACTTCATCTATGGAGAAACAGTAAACGCTGTTCGTCATGAAATGAAGATCCCGGTGCTGATCGTGCATCTGTGACAATTGGCAATAGGGAATTGGCAATTATCAACAGACTCAATCTATAAGACCTCTTGTCAATTGAATATTGTCTATTGTCGATTCTTCAGACGCTATGATTCTTTGGAAGATGCCGGATCAAATGTTTGAAACGGCTGAATGTCTCAGGCTTTATGTTAAGATAACTCGCCAGGTATTTCTGCGGAACCCTTTGCATGAGTTCGGGATTCTTTGATACAAAACTGAGAAATCTTTCGCGGGGTGTCATTTTAACCATTTGCATCTGCCAGCGATCGCTGATCACCATCATATAGGTTACCACCAACCGGCCCAGGTGTTCCATTTTTTTTGATTTGTTGTAAAGCTCTTCAAGATGCTCATATTTGATAGACACGACAACAGACGGTTCAATAGTTTCAATATAATATTCTGAAGGCAAACGCCCGAGAAATGATTGCTGGCTTAAAATGATCTGCCCCTCGGTTGATATCTGTGTATTTATTTCGTGGTTGACCTTTTTGTAGTACTTCCTGATCAACCCCTTTAAGACAAAATTGAAATAATGTTCTACGTCGCCAGCTTTTATCAGGAACTCTTTTTTTGCATACCTTCTTACTTTTATTATCGGTAAAAAATGATGCTCAAATTCCTCATTCGAAATGGCAACAAACTTGTTTAAGAAATCGTAGAAAAGCCTGGTAACATCCATAAAAATAGATATCAGAGAAAAGTTACGTAAAATAATTGACCAAAATCAATGTATTATAAAAATACCTTTTCCGAAACTTTTATAATACTGGCAAGGTTTACAAAAGTACTTACAAATAATTGTAGATTTGCGACCCTGCGAACTACGCAGTTCATTGAATATTAACCTTAAAAAGAGCTTTTATGGCGCAAAAGATCAAAGTAACAAATTCGGTAGTTGAACTCGATGGAGATGAAATGACCCGCATCATTTGGAAATTTATCAAGGACAAGCTTATACTCCCTTATGTGGAAGTGGATATCAAGTACTACGATCTGGGTGTTGAATACCGCGACAAAACTAATGACCAGGTTACGATAGATGCCGCTAATGCCATAAAAGAACATGGTGTAGGTATTAAATGCGCCACCATCACTCCCGACGAAGCCAGGGTAAAAGAATTTAACCTGAAGCAGATGTGGAAAAGCCCCAACGGCACCATCCGCAATATCCTTGACGGTACGGTATTTCGTGAGCCGATCGTTATCAGTAATATCCCAAGGTTGGTAACCAATTGGACGGCGCCTATCATCGTCGGCCGTCACGCTTTTGGTGATCAATACCGGGCAACTGATACCGTCATCAAGGGAAAAGGAAAATTGACCATGACCTTTACCCCGGAGGGCGGCGGAGAGCCGCAGACTTTTGAAGTGTTTAACTTCAAGGGCGATGGCGTAGCCATGAGCATGTATAATACGGATGAAAGCATCATGGGTTTTGCCAGGAGCTGCTTTAACATGGCCCTGAGCAAAAAATGGCCCTTGTATTTATCGACAAAGAACACGATACTCAAAAAATATGATGGGCGTTTTAAAGATATTTTCGAAGACATTTATCAAAATGAATTCAAATCGAAATTTGACACGGCGGGCATTGTTTATGAACACCGCCTGATCGACGACATGGTAGCCAGTGCACTTAAATGGAACGGTAATTTTGTATGGGCGTGTAAGAATTATGATGGAGATGTACAAAGTGATACGGTGGCGCAGGGTTTTGGTTCTTTAGGTTTGATGACATCCGTGCTGATCACTCCCGATGGGAAAACCATGGAAGCAGAAGCTGCGCATGGAACTGTAACGCGTCATTATCGTGATCACCAGGCTGGCAAACCTACCAGCACCAACCCGATCGCTTCGATATTCGCATGGACAAGAGGTCTCGCATTCCGCGGCAAACTGGACAACAACCAGGCTTTAATTGATTTTAGTCTTGCTTTAGAAGAGGTGTGTATTGAAACAGTGGAACAAGGTAAGATGACAAAAGATCTGGCGGTTTGTATTCATGGTAACAAAGTAAAACACGGGGACCACTATTTATACACTGAAGAGTTCTTAGATGCCATCGACGAGAATTTGAAAAAGAAAATGGGATTATAAATACTCATTTGAATAAATACATTGATGAAGCGCTTCCTTTATGGAGCGCTTCCTTTTTTTTAGAAGGGGCTGAAGCAAGTTTCTTTATCTTTCATTTCCAAAATGATCCTTAATGGAACTTATTGCATTAGCCATCGCACCGGGTATTGCCATTTGTCTTTTTATATTCCACCGGGATGCTTATAACCGCGAACCCAAGAGGAATCTCTTTGCCAGTTTTATGCTCGGAGCCGCTATAGTTTTCCCGGTGGCTTATGCCGAGATCTTCTTTAGCCAGCTCTCCAATAATACAATAACAGGTACCGCTGCTACCGCTTTTCTTGCCGTAGCGTTGATAGAAGAATTAGGGAAATTCGTTGTCCTTCGCTTTTATGCTTATCCTAAAAAGAGTTTTGATGAGCCTCTCGATGGTATTGTATACAGTGTTATGATAGGTATGGGATTCGCCACATTAGAAAATATACTTTATGTTCAAAAATATGGCGTACAAACAGGTTTGCTTCGAATGTTCCTCGCCGTACCGGCTCATGGGACTTTTGGCGTATTGATGGGATATCATGTGGGCAAAGCGAAATTTGATCGTCCCAATAGTAGTCGCCTCTTATTGCTTGGTTTATTTTGGGCCGTATTGTTTCATGGATTATATGATTTCTTTTTGTTCCTGCAGGGTAACCCTTATATAAAGGAATACATCTCCGACCTGCTGCTTTTCGTTGGCGCGGTTGCCTCCTTTGTCATAGCCATTCGTCTCAGCCTGCAGCATATTAAGCAACACCGTTTACTTTCCCAGCAAACTCATAATCCGACAGAAACCATGATCCTCCGTAAGGCCTACCCGGCGGATATTCCGCTGATCCGCGACATGGCTTATAAAATATGGCCGGTAACTTATGGAAACATACTTGCACCGGAGCAGTTGGATTATATGCTCAGGCTGATCTACGACGAAAAAGTTTTGCAGGAACAGATGGAAAAGAATATTGAATTCATCCTTGTTTATGATGGGGTGCATCCCGTTGGCTTTGCGTCTTTCAGTTTGATAGAACCCCAGGTCTTTAAATTGCACAAAATATACGTACTGCCTTCACAGCAGGGAAAGGGCACCGGCCGTTTTATCATCGATCAGCTGACAACCGCCATGAAGAAAAAAGGCGCCACCACTTTACAATTAAATGTGAACCGGCACAACAATGCCCGGGCCTTCTATGAAAAAATGGGATTTGTTGTAATTAAAGAAGAAGATGTAGCTATTGGCAACGGATATTTTATGAATGACTATGTGATGGAGAAGTACCTGAGTAAAGAGTCGTGAGTCTATATTCGTTAGTCAAAATTCGCTACCTTGAATTCTGGCTAATGACTATTGGCTATCTACTCACTTGCCGCATTTCATATATTTCTTCGGGTCAATGGGCGTTTCAAAATCGTATAACAAAAGCTCAATTTTCTTCCCGGTTTCTAAATGCCCGAGTATATCCCCCGTTTTCAATTTTTGATCTTTTCTAACCACTACTTTGGTCAGGCCGGATAGCCAAAACCAATAATCTTTGTGATAAAATACGATTTCCCAGGACCCGTCATCCGCATCCCTTTGAATGGTGCTGATGACGACATCCGTACAGGCTTTTACGAGGGTATCAGTCGCACTGCTTAAAACGATCTTCAATTCTTTTACTCCAAAATCAACACCTTGTTTTTCCGGAGCCCGTTCCTTTGCATCGTTCAACAGGCAGGTTAAACGAAGTGAATCTTTCTTTTGTGCCAATAAGGTCAACGGTAAAAACAAAAAAATCAGCAACAAATACTTTTGAAATAATAAACGCATAACTATTGATGAAGGTGAATATGCAATTTCTTCGCCATTTCAGCACTCATACTTTCTGAAGAAGGTCCGTAGCCATTTACTAAAACACCCTTGTGCCCCTTGTCACTTTCTATCGCATATACCACCGCTTCATCTGCGGGATCTGAATTGCCTTCAAAACGATATACTTCAACGATCTCAAAGTCTTCAGGGTTAAATTTATCCTCATGACAAACAATACAATTTTCATCGAGGTTAAAGTCCATGGTATAACCTCTTTTCCGGAGCCCGCTAACGGCGTCTGTTATTGTATCATATGAGTACATAAGTTATTGTTTTTGAGACGCTCTAAAGTTAATCATTTCAGGTTAACGTATCAGGAGGTTTAAGGTTGTGCATTATCTGAAAAAATGAGTAATAAATTCTGGTCGCCCAACGTTCAGGGCTCGTGGCTTTCCCTTACCTTTGCCGCCGAAATAAATAAA
>JANOCH010000598.1:0-2229 GCA_031412015.1 Chitinophagaceae bacterium | reverse complement strand
CCGTTAAACCCGGAGAGTCTGATCAATCCAATTGTTTCTGCAATTTTTGAAGATAGCCGCGGCATTTTTTGGGTGGGAACAAAAGGAAATGGACTACATACACTCGACAGGAAAACCGGGAAGTTTACAAGGCATTTGTATGATCCGTCTCAGCCCGGGAAACTAAGCAGGCCACCGATCAGTAAGACGGATAGCACAGATGCTATTAGTTTTATCAATGAAGACCATGCAGGGAAGATATGGATCGGATCGTTTGCAAATGGGGTAAACTGGTATGATCCTAAAACCCGGCAGTCATATCACTACGGATTAGTGTATGATAATAAAAATAATGCAGCGTTTGCAAAAGATACGCTTACAGGTTTTAAAGACGAAGGTGCCGTACGGTTCATGATTGCAGCAGATAGTTCAACATGGATCACCAGCCAATCCGGCAATATTTATACCGTATCATACGGCAGGAAAACGATTCCCTTCTTTCCAAACAAAAATGCTGTTAACTCTTTTTATCTTGAGCCCAATGGTAGTATACTCTGGTTCGGCACCGACCTGGGACTTGTACGAAAAGACCTTACTACAAATTCACTTAAATCCTGGAAACACGATCCCAATGATCCCAATAGTCTAAACCATAATTCGGTAGTTGATATCGAGCCCGATGAATCTGGCAAGCTATACATTGCCGCACATGGTGGTGGGCTTGACCTGTTTGATCCGGTAACGGGAAAGTTTACACCTATTAAACCGGTGAATGCAACTATTGGTGGTAGTACTATGGATTCATTACATTCCATTTTTATTGAGAATGATCGCTACCTGTGGCTTGGTGGCGAAAATGGTTTGGCAAGGGTTGACCGTTCTACCAACAATTTTAATGTCTGGCGTTTCAATAAAGAAAATGAGAAAGGTATCAGCGGTACTACCGTATTCAGTATTGCGAAAGATAAAAAGGGCAATATGTGGTTTGCCAATGTTGGCGGCGTGGATAAGTTTATCAGCGATAGCAATTCCTTCAGGCAGTATTTAAAAGGATATAGTTTGAGAGCAGTATTGGTTGACGCAAAAGGAATACTATGGGCAGGCACTGATATGGGGTTATATCAATATGATGAATCGAAAGACCAGTTTGTGCCATTTAATTCGCCTGTTTTTTCGATGGGCATAGAGATGATATTAAATATCCTGGAAGACGACCAGCAGAATCTTTGGGTAACTACGGCTAATAGCATTCTAAAGATAGGTGCCAACCGGGAACGCATTCAACTATTTAATGCCGACTATGGGATCCTCTCCTCCAACTGGAACTGGTTGAATAATTACAAGGCAACAGATGGCCGTTTGTTTATCGGTGGCAGCAATGGCTATTATATGTTTAAACCAGAAGAAATCAATGTAAGCAACCCGGCTCCGGTGTTGAATTTTTCGCAACTTATAATCGGGAGCAAAGAGATAGTTCCGGGCACCGGCGAAATTCTTTCAGACCCCATTTGGAAAACCGGAAAGATAAAACTCGCCTATAACCAAAATACGTTTTCGCTTGATTTTATTGCGCTCAATTTTAATTCTTCCGAAGCCATCAAATACAGCTATCAACTGGAAAACTTTGACCATGGCTGGAATAATATTGGAACCGATCACAAAGCTTCTTTTTTCAATGTTCCTCCCGGTCGTTATACGCTGCGTGTGAGAGCTGTCAACAGCGAAGGCACGATAACTGAAAAGACACTATCCATCACTATATCTCCACCCTGGTGGAAAACCTGGTGGGCTTACAGCCTATATGCACTGCTGATTATTGTTGCAGGCTGGCAGGTATACCTGTACCAAAAAAGATATATTCTTTCCAGAGAGCGGGAACGTAGCAGGGAAAAAGAACTGGCACATGCAAAAGAAATCGAGAAAGCGTACAAAGCTCTTCAAGCCACCCAGGCCCAGTTAATTCAATCCGAAAAAATGGCCAGCCTGGGTGAACTAACCGCCGGAATCGCCCATGAAATACAAAACCCGTTGAACTTCGTTAATAATTTTTCGGAAGTAAACTCCGAACTGATTGGAGAAATGAAAGATGAGTTAGCCAAAGGAAATATTGAAGAAGCGAAGACCATTGCCAATGATATTGATGAGAATGAGCAGAAAATAATTTTTCATGGCAAACGTGCTGATGCAATTGTGAAAGGAATGCTGCAGCATAGCCGCAGCAGCAATGGATCAAAAGAGCCAGCGGATATT
>JANOCH010000597.1:0-1637 GCA_031412015.1 Chitinophagaceae bacterium | reverse complement strand
GTGGTACAATCTCACATATGCCTTAGCTGGGTTATTTTTTGTAATGAAAGATCAGGATACCGGTTGGAACGGGCGGTGATAAATATCACTGAAATTAACAAGAAGTACAGGCAATTTTGTCAAATGATCGACAAAATGCAACAATTTTGGGACCAGCGATACGCAGCCAATGAAACAGTATTTGGAGCTAAACCTAATAAGTTCTTCAAACTTTTTATTGATCTGCATAAACCAGGCACTATATTGTTGCCGGCAGAAGGTGAAGGAAGAAATGCCGTATACGCCGCACAAAAAGGCTGGCAGGTAGATGCTTTTGATTTTAGTGAAGTGGCCCGTGAAAAAGCATTGGACCTGGCGAGGGGTGAAAGAGTTTCTATCAATTATGAACTAAAAAATATTACTGATTTCAAAGTATCAAAACAATATGATGCAGTTGCCCTGATTTATGTTCACCTGCCCGAAAAACTCCGTAAGCAATTTCACGCGGAAATATATAATTCTATTAAACACGGTGGTTTCCTGATGCTGGAAGCCTTTGCCAAAGAGCAGGCTGAATTGGGAACTGGTGGTCCAAAAGACCTGGATCTTTTATATGATGCGCCTTCTCTTTGCAACGATTTCCAGTTTTTGCATATTATGAATTGCGAACAGAAGGAACTGGTATTAGAAGAAGGGGAGTATCACAAAGGGAAATCGGCTGTACTCAGGCTGACTGGTCAACGGCTCTGATCACATTATTCATCATCGTCTTCCCATTCGAGTTTATAATCACCGACATGTTTTTTATTTTCTTTCAGTTTCTTCTTTTGACTGTAAAATTTTACGAATCCGACAGTTAATATAACCACGGAAAGTACCAGGAATAATATCTCTATGAGCCAACCATAACTAATATTCAGCAGGCTGTTGACCGAGATACCTGCAATAGCAAAATATAAGGAAGTACGGACGAATGATAAAAAAGTGCGGTCATTGGCCATCGCAGTTCTTTCTATGGCTAATTTCTCTCTCAGGATAAGATCCTTGTTGATTCGTGTTTCAGTTTCTTTCTTCATTCTATTCCTTTCATTTTTTTGAAAAGACGACGTGCCACATGCCCCTCAGGTCGCCTTCTTTATAATTGTACGCCAGGTCGGCCGGATATTTTTGCTGAATGGATTGCCAAACCGCAGGTTGTATCTGGTCAGTCTTGCTGCCATGACAGTTTAAACACATTGCCTGCAGAATAATCGGCTTAAAATAATGATTGTTTCCCTGTTTATCTTCTTCGAAGACAGGTGTTATTGCTTCCTGCTTGTTTTTTAATTGTTGGAACGTAGCCATGATCCGTTGCTCCATACTATCGGGAGCATTGGACGGACTGCGATATTTATCCGATGTACGTTCGATCGTAATGTCATCGGAGGAGTAGGTATTGGTTAACGGGGAAGCGGCTGTATAACAAAAAGCTATTGCACCTTCATAGTTATTTTCACCAATAGCTCTTATCAAACTGCTTTTGAGCGTATCAAACGTGACGCTAATCAAAGAATCTGCTTTTGCAATTAATGCTGTCCTCTTTAATTGGCCTTTATCGTCGCTTTTATTTTTACAGGAAAAAAAGATAGCGGATAATAAAAGGAGGCAAGAAAGGATTT
>JANOCH010000596.1:0-25479 GCA_031412015.1 Chitinophagaceae bacterium | reverse complement strand
ACCCTTCCTATTGGTACGGCGTATGCCGTATGGACGGGTATCGGAGCCGTGGGAACTGTATTAATGGGAATTCTTTTCTTTAAAGAACCAGCCGATTTTTGGCGACTGTTCTTTATTACTTTGTTGATCGGTTCTATCATTGGATTGAAAGCGGTGTCGTCACACTAACACAACTCATCCCTTGTGATCAATCTACAAACAGGTCTGTGTATAATTGGGCGCCTGGTACCACCGAATACTTACTGAGATCTGTGACTCCCTCTTTCGCAAAAACCTCTTCATCGATAAAACAATTACCGGTACACAGCGCAGCCGCTTTGCTAAAAATATAAAAAGCCGCATCGGCCAATATCTCTGGTGTACGGCTCATTTTAGCCAATGTTTCACCTCCCAGCAAATTTCTTACCGCAGCTGTATCAATAGTTGTTTTGGGCCAAAGAGCATTGGCCGCGATATTATATTGCTTTAGTTCCGCAGCCCAACCCATGGTCATCATACTCATATTGTATTTCGTCAAGGTATAGGCGATATGCCCTTTAAACCACTTAGGATTTAAGTTCACAGGCGGAGATAGTGTAAGTATGTGCGCATTCGTTGATTTTTTTAAATGCGGTATACAGGCTTTAGTAATAAAAAATGTTCCTCTTACATTGATGCTATACATCAGGTCAAATCGTTTGGGATCAGTTTGCTCGGTCGGCGTTAATGAAATGGCCGAAGCATTATTCACCAATATATCAATGCCGCCAAACTTCTCTATTGTTTTATCAATTACATTTTGTACCTGGTCCTCAAACCGGATATCACATTGAACAGCCAGTGCCTGGCCGCCGGCTTTCTCCATTTCTTCGGCCGCGGAAAAGATAGTTCCGCCCAGTTTTGCATTTTCTTCGATTGATTTGGCCGCAATAACAATATTAGATCCTTCCCGGGCCAAACGAAGACCAATAGCTTTTCCGATACCGCGACTGGCGCCTGTAATTAACACTGTTTTGTTTTTCAATGACATAGATAAAAAATTTGAATGGTTGAAGATATGAAAACAGGGGAAAGGCACATAATTACTTAGTATATACACTTAGCTGTGCGTGTTTTCAGTACGGCTTTAATCGCCAAAATATCCTCTGGCGGCAAAAAGAAAAGAGAGCTAGCTTAGTTCTGTTGTTGGTTGATCAAGCAATAATAAAAAATCAACCTTTAGAAAACCTGTCGCCCCGTTTTAATCCAAGTATATCCGACCGTGAAACCCGAATGACCGTCCCAATCGAAATCCAATCCCGTCCCTGGTGGCGGGATTGATGTTTTAATACCCTATGACTATTCAGGAAAGCCGCTATCGGCAATTTTTACTGTTCCTAGTGGAGATTTGAACTTCACTGTTTTCAGATCCTGGGTAGCTTCCATTCCTTTCCCCCCGGTAATGTCATTACCCGGTGAACGATAAGTGGCTACACTGTCGGTATAAAACATTTCTTTGTTTTGATCCCACCACAGATCGTGGCACCTCAGCGTATCTCCTTTTACCGTAATGACGATAACACTATCTCTCAGGTAAACCTTATTATAATTTTCAAAATACTTTCCATACTTGCTGTCAAGCCTGGTTTCGATAATAGTACTGTCATTGTAAAAATCAACATGCAAGGTCTTTGGAAATTCAACATATTGCGTATCGGCCATCACCCGGTACATCAGTGGAGCCGTCAGTTTTGCTTTCATTTTGCCTTCGCTGCTGATGAAACTTTCGATATCGATTGCTTCCTCCCGCATCACTTTTTCTTTGAACCAATTGTCGATTTCTTTCTGATCATTTTCACAGCCGCAAACAAAACAGCAGCTTACCAGGAAAGCTGCTGTATAAAAAAGTGATTGATATTTTACCGGGGTCATTCCCATGACTTAATGATGTAGGTTATTCATATTTCTTTTTAGCAAACCAGAAATCGCTGAGTGAAAAACCTGCCGATAAACGGAACATGTTTTCTTTAAGGATATTATTATTATTCCCACGTTTAATAAATTCAAACGCCAGGTTGATCAGTGTTGCCTGCCCCGGGCTTTGACGGTTATAATTAAGTATCGGTAAGCCTAATCCAAAAGTAGCACCGAATACCTGCAGCTTTTTATCGATATGAATGTATTCTGGGCCCAAAAAAAAGCCAGCACGATAGGCTACATTGCTGAAATAGTTATTTTTTGGAATGGGCTTTAGCTGTGCACCTGCGCGAAGTTCCCATTTATCCCTTACGGCAGGATCTACCTGTCCGTAAAAACGGTAATCATCCCATTTACTCTGTACGTAATCAATTCCAATAAGCCAACCTGCCTGCTTCTGCGTTACATATTGTTCAATAACAAATCCCGCGGTATAGTTTCCGGGATAAGTAATTTTTCCCTTGATATTCTTTTGATCCAATACACTGTCTAACCTGATATTGCCTGATGATTCATCGTAAAAATAGGTTTCAGTTATTTTATCCCGTGATGCGCTCAAGTCTTGCTTCCAATTACCATGAACCCCTATCGTCAGGAAAATATCATTTTTTAGTTTTGCCTGGTATTGCAAACCTCCATTGAAATATAAGTTGCCGTAAGAAGTAGTCGTTTGAAAATTGGCACTATTATAAGCAAGTGAGTCATTAAATATTGTTCTGCGGGTACTGTAATCCTGTTTGCCAAAAAAATAACCACCATTGATACCAAGACTCAAAGATTGGTTGGCGGCCAGCTTAATTTTATGACCAAGGCCAACCGATGCCAGGTAGGAGCCACCATCACCCTCATTTAGTGTAAGGGCACTGTCGATTGGCAGTCCTGAATTAGGATCCACCAGCAATTCTCTCTTATTCACTTTATAACTAATCCGGGTCATCGGCCTCAATCCAAAGCTTAATCCCCAGCCCGGACTAAGGGGAACGCCGACCTGTACGTGTGAAAACAAGGCATTGCTTGCAGAAAATTTTTCAATGCTATTGGGTTCCCTTAAAGAACGGTTCTCAATATTCACCCCCACATCCAAAATAGCTCTTCCGTAAAGCATCTTTTTGGCCAATGCTTCTTTTACTGTTTGAAAAGAACCATAAGAAGCGGGGTTATTGAAATTGATCGTAAGAAAGTCGGTGTGTCCTGCCGCAATTCCACCCATTCCGCGACTATTAATATTGGTAGAGGGCACTACGTCCCCTAATCCATAACGGCTATAGGGTGAATTATCCTGGGACGATGCCTTAATGGAAACGAGGAAAATGAATGTAATTATCGCTCCGCTGACCTTGAATTGCCGGGCACCTAACACATTGATTATCTTAGAGGTTATTAACTTCGCTGATAGCATAAAGACCCTTAAATATTAGATCAGGGTCTGCAAATATCTTGTTTTTAAGGTGTGAAGCCAAATGCACTATATCGCCCCCGGTTAACAGCACGTTAAAGTTGTCGAATTTTTTACCGTATTCGTCGATAAAACCATCGATCTCATAGACGATTCCCAACACAACACCACTTAAGATGTTAGTGTTGGTATCGTAGCCAATTAATGGCACGTTACTATCCGCCTCCACCAACGGCAGTTTTGCCGTGAAATGGCTTAACGATTTTAAACGCATCTCCATGCCGGGCGAAATAGCTCCTCCGATCAGTTCATGATACTTATTGATGAAATTGTAGGTGATACAAGATCCTAATCCAATAACGAGGTTATGTTTTGTGGGATAAAAATGAACTGCCGCCGCGGTTAGCGCCAGCCTGTCCGCGCCGATAGTGTCAGGCTTACCAACAGGAGTGGTAAAAGCCAGTTTTGTCAGGTGGCTGAGTTTATGAAACCTGGTCTTAGCAGCCAGCAATTTTTCCATTGCGGGATTATGATCAATGACAGATGAAAGAATAGACTTGCCGGGCTTATAAGAATCGATCAGCGATCGGATCGTTTCTTCCGAATCATCTTTCAATATAATGACCTTATCAATTTCCGAATTATTGAAGACGGCTACTTTACGCCGGGTATTACCAAAGTCAAAACAAAGTGTAGTGGACATTGCAGAACTAAGTTTATAAGTTAAATCCCGGCAGATCTTTAAAATGACCGTTCAGTTTTATTTTTTCTTTCAATTGTTCCATGACGGCTACTGTGGGTATTACTTTTGCCAGGTGACGTTTTAAGTATTCCTGGCGTTGACGTTCATCTAAAAGACCCAATAGCTCATATTCCTGTTCCAGCGACAATCCGATATGATGAGCGATGTCATAGCTTTTCAGATCCTCTTCCGCTTTTTTATATTCCTTGTTTACTTTTAAAAGTTTATGCAGGTCGTGGACCGCCGCTATTACTTTTTGCATCAGCACCGGTTTACCCTTTTCATGTGTATCAGGATAATTGACGATGGCGCCACTGTATAATTTCTCCGGTATTTCTTTAATAAGTTCGAGGATAAGAAAAACTTTTTCACCTTTTGTTTTTATATCCATTTCTCCATTGTCATGGATCTTTGACATTTCAGTTATTTGAACCAATGTACCATGATCCTGTAGTTTATTACTGATCACAGTAGGAATGCCAAAGGGTTTTTTCTGTTCATAGCACTCCTTAATGAGTTGCTTATAGCGGTGTTCAAAAATATGAAGGTTAAGCTCTTCCCCGGGAAACACTACAATACTTAGGGGAAATATCGGAATGAAATTGGTCATTCCCCAAAGTTATCAATGTGATCAATAGGTGGGGCTGATTTTTTTTTGCAAATTCTTTGCCGCTGAAAAGAAAAGCGGGTTGACACAATATTTCGAATTGATCTGCAGCGTTATTTTTTGTTAAACAGCTTTTAAAACGGCTTTTTATAAAAAGCAGTAATATTGGCGCATGAAAATTTCCGGCTTTACCATTATCAGAAATGCTGTGATCAATGACTACCCGATCGTGGAGGCGATCCGGTCGATATTGCCGGTAGTGGATGAAATGATCGTAAGCATTGGTAATAGCGACGATAATACAGAAGAATTAATTCGGGCTATTGACTCTGATAAAATAAAAATACGCCACTCCACCTGGGATATGAGCCTGCGTAAAGGGGGTAAGGTGCTGGCGGTGGAAACAGATAAGGCATTTCAATTGATTTCTCCCGATTCCACCTGGGCCTTTTATATCCAGGGAGATGAGGTGGTGCATGAAAAGTATCATGCCATAATCAGGGAAGCTGCAGAAAAATACAAGGATGATCCATTGGTAGAAGGGTTACTGTTTCATTACCTGCATTTTTATGGCACCTACGATTATGTAGGAGATAGCCGCAGATGGTACAATAAAGAAATAAGGATCATCCGCAATGACAAAACGATCTCTTCTTTTCGTGACGCCCAGGGATTCAGAAAGGGAGTGCAAAAATTAAAAGTAAAGCTTATCGACGCTTACATCTACCACTATGGGTGGGTAAAAAGTCCTGAGAAAATGGGTAAGAAAAGAAAAAATGTCGGTTTCTTCTGGCATGACGATGAGGAATTGCTTAGCGAGTCTGACGTGTTTGATTTTACTACATTTGATGCGCTAAGCCGGTTTCAGGATACCCACCCGGCTGTAATGACAAAACGTGTTGAAGAAAAAAACTGGTCGCTGGATTTAGATATCTCGAAAAAAAACTTCTCATTTAAGAACAGGATGCTCCACTTCATCGAGAAAAAAACCGGACGACGTCTTTTTAGCTTTACAAATTATAAGATCATATAACCCTTCTTGCAATCTGGCTCAAATAGTGGAATACTATTTTATAAACTTCCGTTCCAGGTCATTAAAAATCTATAAATGATGTATAAAAGAACGCTGCGCCGGATCGATGAACATCTGTTGTGTAAAAAACTGGGGCCGGGTAATGAAGGCATTTAATTTGCCATTCATTACCAGGTACGTCAAAAGCGAATCTGAGTTGAAGGCAACAGGGGTCTGCTGATCTATCAATTTCAAACACGCTTTATCTGTAACAGCATAAGCATGTGTCAGGTCATGAAACCCCGCTCTTTGCAAATGTTTAGAGAAGGGTTTTGGTAAGAGGTTGCTTACCATCAGCGGGGACCATTTTATTAATCGTAAATAACTAAGGAGTTTGTAGAATGACTGCCTGCATTTCAATTTGAAGGTGGCTTTTTCGTATTTAGCATAACCAAAATACAATAGTTCCCAATCCTCGGGTAATTCCTTCATAGCCTCCTGCACTTGATGTAAATTTTCGGTTAGCGTTACTACATCATCTTCGAAGATCAGTACCCGTTTATATCCACTGGCTAATATGTGTTCATATAAATTCCGGTGTGACAACGAACAGGCGATATGTCCCAATACCATTCCTTTATCATACCGATTCAATGCTTTCGCTTTTTCGTCGTTGTAGATATTTTCTTTTATGAGTTGATCCTGGTTAAGCTGTTGTTTGTCGGCGCCATAAAAAAATTCAAAAGGAAGACCCTGTAGTTGTTCTTTTACCTGCATTTGCCTGTCAGTGGCCCTATGAAGCGTAATCACGAAAATTTTATCAAAGAATGTTTGTAAATAGATACTGGTAGAAGAATCGATTTTCAATTTTAATTTTTTCGGTTGGTTTGTGCCGTAAATTTATGCTTCGGTCAACTCCTAAAAAAAACTATTTGGGCATGGAGCTACTTTCTGTTGTGATCATCACTTTTAACGAAGAAAAAAATATTGGCAGGTGTATTGACTCGGTTTTGGAGGTAGCGGACGAGATACTGGTTCTTGATTCCAACTCTACTGATAAAACAGTCGAAATTGCCCATCAAAAAGGAGTGACCGTTCATCAACAGGCTTTCCTGGGTTATGTGGAACAAAAAAACAAAGCCCTGGGCATGGCGAAACATAATTTAGTGCTGAGTCTTGACGCCGATGAAGCATTGGATTCCGTGTTGCAGCATTCGATCCTGGCTGTCAAAGATAATTTTCAGTTCAAGGGATATACCATGAACCGGTTCAACAACTATTGTGGCAAATTTATACGACATGGTTCCTGGTACCCCGATAGCCGCATGAGGCTGGTTGACAAATCACATGTTCAATGGGCCGGCAATAACCCGCATGACACGTTGACCTTTACAACACCTCAATCCAAAAAGCATTTAAAAGGCAATATCCTGCATTATTCATTTAACAGTTTTGAAGAGCATGCTGCGCAAAACAATAAGTTCAGCTCCATTTCGGCCGAGTCGCTTTTTAAAAGGGGGAGGAAAACAAATTTGTTCAAAGTAGCTTTTAACCCCTTCTGGGCCTTTGTAAGATCCTATTTGGTTCGGCTGGGTTTTTTGGATGGATTTTACGGGTTTGTCATTGCCGTTAATATTGCACACCTTACATTCCTGAAACATTCGAAGCTCTATAAAATGCAGAAATCTATTCTTTAGACAACAACCAGTATTTTTAGAAATGTGGCAACAATACCTTCAGGAGATCATTGCCGGCAATAATAAAACATTAGCCCGTTGCATTTCATTAATAGAAAATGAATTTGGCGGTTATGAAGAGTTGCTACAGTCACTGCCCTTTTCTTCAACAAAGATCATCGGCATTACAGGTCCGCCGGGAGCTGGCAAAAGTACATTAGTAGATGCCCTGATTGAATTGCTTGTCGCAAAGGGGAAAAAGGTCGGTATTCTTTGTGTGGACCCGTCTTCTCCATTCAACCTAGGGGCCTTATTAGGCGACAGGATAAGAATGAGTGACTGGTATATACACCCGGATGTTTTTATCCGTTCATTGGCTACGCGGGGTTCGATGGGAGGGCTGCATCCAAAAATTATTGAGATCACCGACCTGATGAAAGTATTTCCTTTTGACCATATCATTGTAGAAACAGTCGGAGTGGGTCAAAGTGAAATTGAGATCGCCGGTCTTGCTGATACAACTGTGGTAGTGGTAGTTCCTGAAGCGGGAGATGAGATACAAACCATGAAGGCGGGATTGATGGAGATCGCCGATGTCTTTGTGGTGAATAAAGCTGACCGTCCGGAAGCAGATCTGTTCGTAAAAAATCTCCGGCAAATGCTGGCGCCGGCATTTCGCAGTCATTACCAGGAAGTGCCCGTGATAAAAACGGTGGCTTCAAAAAAAGAAGGTATTGCTGAATTATGGGACATCATTTCCCATCAATTAAAAAAAGCGCATACCAACGATAAAAAATTTTGGTTGCTGGCAGAGAAAGCCTATTACTTGTTACAAAGCAAACGGATGAAAGAAGTTGATAAAAGTGAATTAAAAAAGGTGTTGCAGGAAAGAGGTAATGATCCTGATTTTAACCTTTACCGCTTTGTAGAAAAAATGACTGGTTACTGAACGATGTTTTTATTGGTTGCTATCGTTAGCTCTCCCTGGTTGAACCATTCGAACCCGTTTCTTTTCAACGCTTCATAAATGGTATCCCTTATCCCGGTTTCATCGTGAATTTCAATGGCCAGGAATTTTGTCTTTTGTAAAACAGTATCCATCATAGCGGGATGACTAAAAAGTTCTTTCTCTCCACCTTCTATATCGATTTTCAATAGATCAATGGTGGAACGGTCAAATTGCTTTAGAAGAGAATCAAAGGAATAGCCTTTAAGATTTGTTTCAACATTGCTTTCCACCACATAAAAACTCCAGTCCTTGCCATCCCTGAAATCATTCTTTAATTCCAGCCAGCTATCTTTTGGCCACAAACCTCCTTCGATCAATGTAAGGTCAGAAAAATTATTTTGTAAGAAATTCTTCCGGATCTGTTTTGCATTATCGCTATCCGGCTCGATGGCCACTACGGTCGCGGCAGGAAAAAAGGCTTTTAAGTAGCAGGTCGTATAACCAGCGTTAGCGCCGGCATCAATGATAAAGGCTATTTTATTTTGTTGCTGCCATTTGGTTATCTCCTGTACCACCGGTTCATATTCTTTATTGTAAAAAACCTGTGATACTACCATCACATCACTGCTTGTGCCGCCACGAATGGACACCCGCAACGGGTTTCCGTTAACATTCTCTACGTTGTAAACAATTTCTACTTCCGATCTTTTTATGGCCCTGCCCGGAACTTTACCGGCGAACCGAAAAAATCTTTTTAGAAAAATGTCGTTGGCGGTTACATTTTTTAATAAATGCTTTTTTATATAATACCGGAAGAAGAAAGAAAATTTTGAAAGGTTCATTTATAAAAAATTGCTTGACCCGGAAATGATGGATAACAGGAATGTTGGTTCAGTCATGGTTATTGGTGACGAAAATACTGAACTAAACTCATTGACTAAGCAATTGGTGTATTTAGCGATTGTATTTATCGAAGTAAAAAACAACATATGTAATTCAATCCCCGCTGTATAAATGAAAAGGCGGTCTCAAGAAAGACCGCCTGGTTTTTACTGCATAACTATTAATAACCGTACCCCTTGTATTAGTTACTTTTTGTCATCTGCCATGTTCCGCCATTGGTAGCGCTGCTGCCATAACCCCAGTCTCCCAATAATTTTCCCTGGTCTTTATAAAAGGCGCCGATCACGGAGTACTTACTGCCGCTTGGCCATTGGTAATTGGCTGTAAGAATATCATTTTCGATTTCCCATGTTCCCTGGCCTATCTTTTGACCGGAAGAATTAAGTTCTTCTATCGTACCACCGGCCTTAATATTGAAAAGAGGCAAAAGCCCAAAAAAAATAATGATTCCTTATAATTCAGAGCGGCCAATAGAGCGGGTTTTTGCCTTTTATAAAATTAGACAATTTGCCAACGGCTTACCAGATCACTATGCCAGCTGCAAAAAAGGCGAGTGGTTGGTAGCTATTTATGAGTAACCGGCATCAGGCATCCCTGTTATTTTTCCACCAGCGATAACCGATAAAACCAATAAGCAAAAACGGGGCGAAAGCAAGATAAATGATGGCGCCATTTAAAGCCTTGGCGGGTCCTTCGCCCATCTGTTGTGCTGTTTTCGTGCAAATAGAACATTGGGCCACCAGCGCACCTGGTAAAAGAAAGACGATACAAAAAATAAGGAGATATATCAGAAGCCTCTGTTTCATCGCTGCATATTTGAAGCAAAATTAGTGACAATAGCCATTCCGCATTGGGGTCAAATAAACTATTTCTTATTGATAAACAAGGGAATAGGCCGTGGATCTTCTTTTTCATAACGTTGTATTACTAAGTGTTTTCAACTATACGGGGAGCGAAATAGTTTGTATTTTTCTGACCATGAAAAACCGGAAGTCGGTACTGACTTATCCCTCTGCTTTAAAACGGAACTTATTCCGGTTGCTTCTTATATCCTTCGGGGCTATTTTCCCGATAACATGCTGTATTGCCCAGGTCACTCCTATCAGTGGTGTGGTCAATAGTTATTACCAGGTAGTGGAGGTACTGCCGGTGAAATCCTGTGTTCGCCTTAATACAACTGCCGGCTTAAATTATAATGACAAAGTGATCATCGTGCAGATGAAAGGTGCCGGTATCAACACCTCCAATTCAAGTTCTTTTGGTGATACCACAAGTCTTAACAATGCAGGCAACTATGAGATCGGAAGGGTTTGCCATGTAGAAGGTGATTCGCTTTTCCTGGTTTATATGTTGATGAATCAATACACCGTTTCCGGGAAAGTGCAGGTAGTTAAAATTCCCCAATATGTATCGGCTACCGTAACGGATACCTTGAAGCCGGCACCCTGGAATAATACTACCGGTACCGGTGGCGTGTTAGCCATCAGCGTAGAACAAGACCTGGTGTTGAATGCACCTATCTATGCGGATTCGAGTGGCTTCAGCGGTGGTGAATACAGGTTAAGCAATGGAACCTGTTCTAATTTTGCTCCTGCTAATGGTTTTGTTTACAATGGTAATACTTTGACGCCGCAGGATGGATCTTTTAAAGGAGAGGCCGTAGTTGATGTGGCTGCCGGGCAAAGTGGTGGTAAGGGCGCCCCGGCGAATGGCGGTGGTGGCGGTAATAATCATAATAATGGCGGTGGTGGTGGCGCCAATCTTTCAGTTGGCGGTGACGGCGGGGGAAATTCAAGTTCTGTTGGCTGCAGGGTATCTAATCCTGCGAGAGGAGGCAAAGCCTTAAGCAACTATGGAGGAACAAAAATTTTCCTGGGCGGTGGTGGTGGAGCTGGTCATTCCAATTTCAATTTTCCCAATCCTTCTGGAGGAGGACATGGCGGTGGTATTGTTTTTATAGAAGCTGAAAATCTTATCGGAAATAATCATAAGATCGTAGCAAACGGTTCCCGGGGCGGGAATTCATTAGGCGATGGCGCTTCTGGTTCGGGAGCCGGCGGAACCCTTGTCCTGGATATCAATAATTACGTGGGAACCACAACTATCCAGGCCAATGGGGCACAAGGTGGGACAGCGAATGATGGTGGCAATGTCGGACGTTGCTATGGTGCCGGTGGTGGTGGAAGCGGCGGCGCCATTTATTTTTCTACAGCCACTCCTGCTCTGCCGGTAACAGTAACAGGTGGTACGGCGGGACCCGAAATAGCCCGTGAAGCATCCTGTAATCCGATCATTGCGGCAGTGGCCGGTACAGCCGGACAGATCATCTCCAATTACAATTACTCCATGTCCACAGTTTTGGAAAGCAGTTATTGCGCTTTATTATTACCGGTGGAACTTATCTGGTTTAAAGCTATTAACAGCGATGGTCAAACGGTGTTAAGCTGGAAGGTAGCAGCACCTGAACTGGCAGATCGTTTTATTATTGAAAGGGCAGGGGACGGGAATACCTGGATCGCTATTCATCAACAGCCGGCTAAAGAAGGGGTTTCTTTATATCAATTTGAAGATATACTTCCGAAGTCCGGTAATAACTTCTACCGGTTAAAGATCATTGGAAAAGACAGGCAGGTCTTTTATTCTTCTATCCTGAAAGTTTTTATTCCAACAGAAAACGATCCCGTTAATATCTTTCCAAACCCGGCTAATAGAAAAATAACCGTAAGCGGAAATATATCTTTTACTGAACTATACTTGTTTGATCTCGCAGGAAAATTATTATTGCAAAAAAAGAATAATAACAATGGAAACAGCATAGAGATCGGGCTTCCGGATCTGGCAGCCGGTGTTTATATAATCAAGGTTGGAACGACTATAAAAAAGCTTGTTGTTCGATGATCTAACGAGTTAAAAAAAAAGATCCGTCTCACCATAGTCGAGACGGATCTTATATAAAATAGATTTAAAAATCCTATACCGATTCAGCACTCATCCTCTTGCTTTGTTTCAATCGCTCGTTTTCATCCAGGATTACTTTACGCATACGTATGTAATTAGGTGTTACTTCTATAGACTCATCCTGCTGGATATATTCCATGCACTCTTCCAGTGTCATCAATGTTTTAGGAGCGATGCGGGTAGCATCATCACTACCGCTGGCACGGTGGTTGGTCAGTTTCTTTGGCTCCGTGGCATTTACCACCAGGTCGCCCGGTTTAATATTTTCAGCTATGATCTGTCCGGCATATACTTCTTCTGCGGGGTCTACAAAGAAAGAACCCCTGTCTTGTAATTTATCGATAGAATATCCAGTTGTCTTGTCTGTATTTTTAGAAAGTAAAACACCATTGCTTCTTCCGGGGATTGGTCCTTTCCATGGTTTGTATTCAGTAAAACGGTGCGCCATCACTGCCTCGCCGGTGGTTGCCGTCAGCATTTGTGTACGCAACCCGATCAATCCACGTGAAGGAATTTCAAACTCCAGGTGTTGCATATCACCTTTGGTTTCCATAATCAGCATCTCTCCCTTTCGGCGGCTTACCAGGTCAATTACCTTGCTGGCAAACTCCTGCGGTACATCGACCACCAGGTTTTCATACGGCTCACATTTTTTGCCGTTGATTTCTTTTACAATTACCTGCGGCTGACCTATCGTCAACTCGTAGCCTTCACGACGCATGGTTTCGATCAGTATCCCCAAATGCAGGATACCACGGCCATACACCATTAAACTGTCCCCATCTTCACTATCTTCTACTTTTAATGCAAGGTTCTTTTCTGTTTCTTTCATCAACCTGTCACGCAGGTGTCTTGAGGTAACAAACTTTCCGTCGCGGCCAAAGAAGGGTGAGTTGTTTACCGAGAACAACATATTCATGGTCGGTTCATCCACACTGATCACGGGTAATGCTTCCGGATTCTCCAAATCAGCAATGGTGTCCCCGATATTAAAATCATCAATACCAACCACCGCACACAGGTCGCCGGCTAATACTTCTGTTACTTTCTTTTTTCCCATTCCTTCAAACACGTACAACTCTTTTACCCGTGGCTTTTTAATGGTGCCATCCGCCTGCATTAGTGCAACCGGCTGTCCTTCTTTAATGGTGCCACGGGCTACCCGTCCTACACCGATCCGTCCCAGGAACGCGGAATAATCAAGCGAAGTGATCTGCATCTGCAAAGGGCCTTCACTTACTTTTGGTGGCGGCACATATTTTATGATACCGTCCAGTAAGGGTTCGATATTGTCGATCTGTTCCAGCGAATCATTGAACCAGCCATTTTTTCCCGAGCCATAATAGGTCGGAAAATTCAATTGATCTTCCGTAGCATCCAGGTTGAAGAACAATTCAAAAATCGCATCATGCACTTCATCGGGACGGCAATTCGGCTTATCTACTTTGTTGATGATAACAATCGGCTTCAGGTTTAACTGCAACGCTTTTTGCAAAACAAACCTTGTTTGAGGCATCGGTCCTTCAAAAGCATCCACCAGCAGGCAAACCCCATCGGCCATTTTCAATACTCTTTCCACTTCACCGCCAAAGTCGGCGTGACCCGGGGTGTCGATCACATTGATCTTAACGCCCTTGTACATTACGGAGGCATTCTTACTAAAAATAGTGATACCCCTTTCCTTTTCGAGGTCATTGCTGTCCATGATCAGGTCGCCGGTATCCTGGTTGTCCCTGAATACTTTAGTGGCATGTAATATTTTATCAACCAGGGTTGTCTTGCCGTGGTCAACGTGGGCTATGATGGCGATATTTCTAATTTCCATTTTTTGTTTTTGGGCGATGAATGTTAGTTTCCGGTTTAATTGAGGCTTACTGGCCGTAAATCAGAAGGTTCAGAACCCGTTTTTTTCAGGTTGCAAATGTACGTCAATTAAGCGGGGGCAGCAAACGAAACAGACAATTAATAGGGACTTAACCTAACGAAAACAGGGTTTTAATGTAGTTTTATACAAATAGTTGCCATGAAATTTTTTAAATGGTTAGGCATCATCGCATTAGTGCTGATCATTGTTTATTTCCTGGGTCCCAAGCCCGCGACTCCAAAATATGTAAAAGAGCTACCGGCCGTTCCTGCCGAGACAGCATTGCTTGAAAACTATGTCAGGGATGCGGAGGCATCACATAAATTAAAACCCGATAATGAAGCAAGGATAATCTGGCAAAACGATTCTCTGAAACAAAAAACAGCTCATGCCGTGGTGTACCTGCATGGATTTTCCGCCAGCCAGGAAGAGGGTGATCCTGTCCATACCCTGTTTGCAAAAAAATTCGGATGCAACCTTTATTTATCCCGCCTGGCAGAACATGGAATGGATACATCAGAAGCCATGGCAAACCTGACGGCGGATAGACTCTGGAATTCCGCCAAGGAAGCCTATGCAGTCGGAAAGCAACTGGGAAACAAAGTGATCCTGCTGGCTACTTCCAGCGGTGCCACATTAGCGTTACAACTGGCAGCGGAATATCCCGATATAGCCGGGCTGCTCTTACTCTCTCCCAATATTGCCATTAATGATCCGCTGGCATGGGTAGCTAATAATCATTGGGGGTTACAAATAGCCCACCTGGTAAAAGGTAGATACAATACAACAGAAGATACAACCGCATTGGAAAAAAAATACTGGTATAATAAATACCGGATGGAATCGGTGACGGAATTGCAGGAACTGCTGGAGACCACGATGAAGGCTTCCCTTTTTGAAAAGATAAAACAACCGGTATTGATGTTATACTATTATAAAGATGAAGAACACCAGGACAAAACGGTAAAAGTATCGGCCATGAAAAGAATGTTCAGGCAACTGGGTACTCCCGATAGCTTGAAGAGAGAAAAAGCGGTGCCCAATGCGGACGACCATGTTATAGGTTCTTATATAACGTCGAAAGACCTGGCAACGGTTGAAAATGAATGTTTAAAATTTGGCGAGCAGGTATTACGCCTGCCTGTTTTAAAGCAATGATCAAACCCGGACGTATATTTTTCTTTTATCTAAGAAATATCCTACCAACCAGCAGACGAGCATAACACTAATGGCAAAAAGAAAAGAACCAAAATACATTCCCGCATGGCGGAAGATGTTTTGAAAAATCCATTGGTATACTGGTTGATAATTATCGCCCACACTAAAAAACCAAAACAATATGGCGATAACTTCGGAAAGCAAATAAATGAAGAGTGGATTTTTGCCAAACACTTCAAAGAAGTAAGCCCATTTTCTTTTTTGTAAAAAATCCGTAACATAGATCAGCGCTGCCAAAATGATACAGTCTATACCGACGGTCAGTAATACAAAACTGCTGGTCCATAATTTTTTATTAATGGGGAAAAAGCGGTCCCAACCCAATGCCAGCGCCACCAATAAAACACCGGCCAATAATAATTTGGCAAGCCCTTCGTATTCTTTTCCTTTCTGCTGTATCCATTTACCCGCCAGGTAGCCAAAAGTAACATTGACAATAGCTGGCATAGTGCTTAATACGCCTTCCGGATCAAATGGCACTCCCTCGCCATGGTATAAATGATCCTGGCCCAATAACCACAGATCCAGTTTTGTGCCGGCATTGGTCATCATATTATAAGGATCAGCCGTATCGCCAAACAATAGCAGGATCACCCAATAGGCTAACAACAGAATCACCGACAACATAAAAATCGGCTTTGGTTTCAAATACAAAACCATCAGGGAAGCAAAACAATAGCCCAATGCGATACGTTGCAGTACGCCCATGACACGGGTATGATCAAAAGGGTTTCCTACCAGTTGGTGCTGATCATTATAATGTACAAAGGGAAACCAATACATCAGAAATCCCAGTAAAAAGATGATCAGGGTTCTCTTAAAAACTTTAGCCAATACCTGCGACTGTGACAGACGACCCCATTTGAGCATAACGAAACTCATGGCGTTGCCGACAGCAAACATAAAAGAAGGGAATACAAGATCGGTTGCTGTAAACCCATGCCAATCGGCGTGAAGCAGCGGAGCATACGTAGTAGCGCCATTGCCGGGAGTATTGACGATGATCATAAAGCAAATGGTCATACCCCGAAATACATCAAGGGCTAAAAAGCGTTGGGAGGGTTGGCTCATAAATGGTAGTTACGTCGTAATATAAATAAATAAAACCGAAGTAAAAGATGTGTTGAAGGTGTATGGCATTAAATCTGCTCGTATTTGCCGGTTCATTGTTAGCGGAATAACTTTGTCAGTAATGGCTTCTATGTAAAATCAATTAACATGGCTTCTTCACGATGGTCCGGGCATAAGATACTTAAGCAATTTGGCATTACGATCGGCACTACTTTTTTTCCTTTTTCCCTTTGGGCCAAAAATGAAACAGGCGAGCCTCTTATCCTCCCGGAGAATCCTTTGTACAAAAGGTTGGACAAGCCTGTTACAGCCATCACGCTTGGCGCCGGAGCCCGTGGAAATGTATATGGTGATTATGCCATCGAATATCCCGAGCAATTAACTATCGTAGGTGTAGCGGAGCCTAACCTGCTACGTAATGAACGGTATGCTGCAAAACATACTATCCCGGGATCCAATTGCTTTATCAGTTGGAGTGATGTATTTAAAAAGCCAAAGTTCGCGGATGCTATTATTATCAGTACACCAGATCAAATGCACTATGAACCTTGTATTGAGGCATTGAAGCAAGGGTATGATGTGTTGTTGGAAAAGCCCATTTCACCAAGCGAAGAAGAGTGCCGGAATATTTTGGAGCTCACCAAAAAAACCGGCCGCATCGTCGCGGTTTGCCACGTGCTTCGCTATGCGCCTTATTTTATTAAGCTCCGGGAGTTGATCCAATCCGGTACGATCGGAGAGATCATCAGTGTTCAACACCTGGAACCAATAGATCATGTGCACATGAGCCATTCTTATGTCAGGGGTAATTGGCACAAGAGCAAAGAAACTACGCCAATCTTACTGGCCAAATCATGTCACGACCTGGATGTTTTAAAATGGATGCTGGGAAAGGATTCAAAAAAAATTCAGGCTTTTGGCAACTTGAAATGGTTTAAAAAAGATAATGCCCCGGAAGGAAGCAGCGAGAGATGTACCGATGGTTGCGCTATTGAAAGTAAATGTCCTTACTCGGCATTAAAAATTTATCACCGTGAACGGCAGCGTACGTATGTATTTGATCTGCCCGAAAAGAAAAGCAAACAGGCCGCCGCCATTTTGCATTATTTGAAAACCACAGACTATGGTCGTTGTGTTTATCGTATGGATAATGATCAGTGCGATCATTACACCACCAATATCTTATTTGATGATGGTATAACGGCCACGTTCAACATGGAAGCATTTACACCCTGGGGAGGTCGCCGTACCAGGATAATGGGAAGCATGGGCTACCTGGAGGGTAATATGCATAAATTCAAGATCTACGATTTCCGTACGGACAAGACAAAAACATATAATACGAAAACGACCGAGGTGGAGCATTATAAAAATGAAGGACATGGTGGTGGCGACTGGCGGCTGGTATCAGACTGGATACAGGCTGTGGCACAACATAATCCTAACTTACTTACTTCTACCATTGATGCTTCCATAGAAAGTCATATCATGTGCTTTAAGGCGGAAGAAAGCCGGATGAATAATTCGGTAATGGATATACACCTATAAAGACCGTGTTTCAGGAAGCAAGTTCCAACTCATTGACCTCAGATCTGTCATAAATATATTTTTCCTGCAACCAGGATACAGATCCCTTTGATTTCAATATGAACCAGCAGGCCCGGATGATACGGATCGAAATCGGTTGCTTGTGTCCCGGGGATTGTTTTTCGATCTCACCGGCGATATACAAATAATTCTTATCGCTTTTCTGGATGAGGCTTACTTTTCCTGATATTTTGTTTTTATCTGACTGATCGGCAAAATCGCAATAAATTAAATTTTCGCCATCGCCTTTGGCTTTTACGTGCAAGGTTACCTTGTTATCATTGTGCTGAAAACGTAATAGACCAGCCTCAATTTCGTCAACTTTTTGATGGATATTCCGCAAGTTTGAATTGGTGTGCATAACGTACTATTTACAACATAGATGGCAAATCTGGTACCAGCCATTTTCCCGCTTTGATTTTCGGGTAAAAGTTTTTTACGGGGATTTTGTGCAACATTTTCCACATTACGAGGTAGGAACAACTTGCAGTCATAATTTTTTACAGCAAGATAATAAGGTGTGCCCGGGTTTCATGCCGAAGAATATATTGGCTTTATTAAATTATATGCATTCTCCAGTGATTGTTAATGGTTAAAGCGGTGATTTAAATATTTTAAACGGCCTTACTGAAGATATGTTCCACGGCGACAAAAGAGTTTAGTGGAACAAAATGGCCGATACGTCCTGGCGCATTTCGGCATAAAGAGTATGAGCGGGGATACTGGTATGGTTTTTAAAGTCCTAGTGGTTGAACCTTTAATTCAAAAAAAGATTCTTTCATCATTAAAATTTTAAACTATGTACACTAATGAAAAAACAGCGGAAGTGCTGAATGACCTCATTCGCATCAATAATGATCGTATTGCCGGTTATGAAAAAGCAGCAAAGGAAGCTGAATCAAAAGATGTTGATCTGCAGGCGATCTTCAGGCAAATGAGCGCTGAAAGCCGCAGTTATGTGAATGATCTCAGCAAATATGTGGCAACGTCTGGTAAAAAAGTAGAAACAGATACCACGGTTGCCGGAAAGATTTACAGAACGTGGATGGATGTAAAAGCGACTTTCACCGGCAACGACAGGAAAGCGATCCTGGCTTCTTGCGAGTTTGGAGAAGATGCAGCTCAGAAGGCTTACGACACCGCATTATCAAGCGATGCCGAATTGTCAACAGAGATCAGGCAACTGATAATGGATCAAAAAACAAGTCTTAAAAGATCACACGACATTGTTAAGAAAATGCGGGATGCTCAACCTGCATAAACCTAAAGGACGGTATCGCTATGCGGTACTGTCCTTCTTTTTCTTTTCAATTATAAATTTATATTGTATGCAAAAGAACTCAACCACCGCCGAAATGAAAACATTGGCGTCCTGCCTTAATAAATTGGTATTGGATGGTTACACAGAAGATTTTAAAGCGGGAGAAAGAGGAGTGCTTCTTTCATTACAACACGAAAGAATGTATGGACCCGGCGATGTACAGATAGTTAATTTTTTTCGGTTCGAAGGCGCCAGTGACCCCGCTGATAATTCCATTTTGTACGTTATAGAGACGAAAGATGGTTTAAAAGGCACCTTAGTCGATGCATATGGAGCGTATGCAGATGCTACCGTGAATTCTTTTATGGAAGAGGTAGCTGACATCAGCAAAAAAGCACAACCAGGTGATCCGTCAAAAAACTGATCCATACCTTAAAATTTGTATGAAAACCTGGCTTTTGTGTGAAGAAGGTGCCCATACTGAATTAAACGCCAGCTCACCAAGACAGGTATTACTGAAAAAATACAACGAGTGTGCTAAAGCTTGTTTTGCTTTAGCAACAGCGCTGGCTGGTAATAAGCCAGATGTCGGAGTCCTTGTTTTAAATTGCCTGCTATATTGCAGGCAATGTGCTATTGAGTGTGAAAGATACCCAAAAGAAGAAGACATTCAGTTTTGCGGCATCGTAATTCATATATGTGCAGACAGCCTGAAAGATATGGCTAAAGAAATACCCCTCTTCTCCCTTAATTGATCTCATTATAAAGAAGTTGGTGCAATGATGTTTTTACGTTGATCCCGCCGTTAATTTTATACAATACAATTTCAATTTTCGACAAAAAAAGCCGGCTACTATTTGTAACCGGCTGATATTTTTCATCTTCCCTCCATTAAATGCTGTTCTATATATTGCTCTTTGCAGAGCGTCCAAATATGAGTGAAACAAGAAATAGAACAATGAAAATGAAAAATAAGATCTTGGCGATTCCTGCTGCACCTGCGGCAACACCACCAAATCCAAAAACGGCGGCGATGATCGCGACTACAAGGAAAATAACAGTCCAACGTAACATAATTTTAGATTTAGTTTGTTAGCAATTTTTTTCTTTCATTTGAATAATTGAAAATTCCGTGCCGTAATGAAGATTGGGAAGATCCGTTATCCGGATTGCCGGTCTCTAAGCGCATTAGACGGAGATTCTTCATTTTTAAGCCTCATTTCATTGGTTAATCAGATAATATCATCAGCATAACATCACTAAATGGGAAATAAAATCAACACTTCTTATTTCCAGCAGGTGAGATGGTATATTTGCAATTCGCTCTAAAAAGGAAACGTTGGAAAAAAGCAATTTTGTCGATCAGATACGGATATTCTGCAAATCAGGACATGGTGGGCCGGGCAGTAAGCATTTTATGCGGAATAAATTCACGGCGATGGGTGGTCCTGATGGTGGTGATGGCGGTCGCGGTGCGCATATCATTCTAAAAGGCAACAGTAATTTGTGGACCCTTCTTCACTTGCGTTATTATAAAAATGTACTGGCGGAAGATGGAGAGCCCGGTACGGGTAACAATAGTTCAGGTAAGTCAGGAAAAGATATCATCATTGAAGTGCCGCTTGGCACTATCGCCCGGGATGAGGAAACAGGAGAACAGGAGGTTGAAATACTTACAGATGGGCAGGAAGTGGAATGGATGCCCGGGGGAAAGGGTGGTTTGGGAAATAGTCATTTTGCGACACCTACCAACCAGGCACCTGAATATGCTCAACCCGGTTTGCCCGGTATAGAAGGTTGGAAAGTTCTTGAATTAAAAGTATTGGCTGATGTGGGGTTAGTAGGATTTCCTAATGCCGGTAAATCAACTTTACTGTCTGTTATTACCGCTGCCAAACCCAAGATAGCCGATTATGCTTTCACCACCATTACACCTAACCTGGGTATGGTGGAATATCGTGATGGGAAAAGTTTTTGTATCGCTGATCTGCCGGGAATTATTGAAGGTGCTGCTGAAGGTAAAGGACTGGGACATCGCTTTCTTCGTCATATAGAACGAAATCCTGTTTTGTTGTTCCTGGTGCCGGCTGACGCAGATGATCATAAAAAAGAATTCGCCATTCTTGTCAATGAATTGGAAAAGTATAACCCGGAATTGCTGCACAAGCAATTTGTAATTGCTATCAGCAAGAGTGATATGCTGGACGAAGAATTGATGACGGCCATCAAAAGGGAGCTGCCAACAAACATTCCTCATGTGTTTATTTCCTCCATCACCAATAAGGGACTTACTGAGCTTAAAGACCTGCTCTGGAAAGTACTAAACAAACCGGCGCAATAGCCTGTTGCCTTTGATCAAAATCTTTCTTAAAACTCCATAGCCGGTAGCCCTGCTTTTGGCAACCGCTTTATTTTATAGTAGGTTTGTTTTTCGACAAATTGATCTCATTATGAAGAAGGTTCTGATTACCGTTGCGTTGTCCTTTTTTCTTGTGCTCCGGACTTTTGCTGATGAAGGAATGTGGCTGCCGATGCTGCTGGGTCAGCAGGTGTACAACGATATGGTAAAAAAAGGATTAAAGCTCACCAAAGAGCAACTCTATAGTATCAATAAGGCCTCGCTGAAAGATGCGATCATTATTTTTGGCGGCGGTTGTACCGGGGAAATCGTCAGCGCCGAAGGATTGATATTTACCAATCACCATTGTGGTTACGATGCCATTGCTTCCGCCAGTACCGTAGACAATAATTTCCTGGAGAATGGATTTTATGCTAAAAATAAAGCCGAGGAAATTCCTACTACATTGACGGTACAATTCCTGTTGCGTATGGAAGATGTTACCAAAGAGGTCATGGATTCTTTACAGGGATTGACCGGTGCTGATCGTCAAAAAAAACAAGCCTCCGTATTAGCTTCCATCAACAAACGCATGAGCGATGCTAACGAGAACATCGAAACAAGGATAAGCCCCTTGTTTAAAGGAAACCAGTTCGTAGCATTTATTTATCAGCGTTATACCGATGTCCGTTTAGTGGGCACCCCTCCGGAAAGTATAGGAAATTTCGGTGGCGATACAGACAACTGGGAGTGGCCGCGTCATACAGGAGATTTTTCTGTCTTTCGTGTTTATACCGGAGCCAACGGAAAGCCGGCTAAATATACCTCGGAGAATATTCCCCTGAAGCCAAAATGGTTTTTGCCGGTCTCAATAAAAGGTGTGAAAGAAGGAGAGTTTACGATGGTGTGGGGCTATCCCGGTGGTACCAATCGTTATGAATCCTCTTACGGTATCAAACTGGCAACGGATATTAATAACCCAACCATGGTCAAACTGCGGGATGTAAGGTTGAAGTATATGTTTGAGGAAATGAAGAAAGATCCGGCCATAAAACTGCAGCTGGCTTCTTCCTACACCAGCATAGCCAACTATTGGAAATTTTTTGATGGTGAAACTAAACAGTTATTAAAATACGATATATACGGTCAGAAGAAGAAGTCGGAAGAAAAATTCATGACCTGGGCTACCGGCAAACCCGAATACAAGGACATTTTTTCTGATTGGGCTAAAGCCTATGATGCCTGGAGAAAATATGCAGCGCACCGGATGTATATCAATGAAGGGATTTTTGGTTCACCGCTTGCCGCCTTTGCGGCAACCTTGAAAACGGTGGAAGCCGCATTGGTGAAACCAGGTTCTACGAAAGCGGAAATACAAAAAGCCTTTGAAGCGGCTAATAAAGCAAGAGCCATTTTCCTGGAAGAAGAGAATAAGCAATCTGATCAAAACATCATAGCGACCGTGACGATGATGTTTTATAAAGATGTGCCAAAGGATCAGCACCCGGTGAGTTTTTACGGTACGATTAAGGACCAATATGGCCCGCTGGATGATGAAGCCACTTATAAAAAATACGCTGCCGAGATATTCAGCAAGACCATGATATTTGACGACGCCCGATGGAAGGCTTTTATAACGACACCTGATGCAAATGTTTTACAGGCCGATCCTGCTTTCGTTTACGCCAGTGCTTTTTACGACAACTACAACGGTAAATATGTTTCTTATTTCCAGCAATTCACTGCAAAGAACATGGAATTAGGAAGATTATATTTGAAAGGAATCATGGAAATGGACACCGTGAAAGCAAAGATGATGTATCCTGATGCCACGTTTACCATGCGGGCAAGTTATGGTGCTGTAAAATCGTATCGCCCAAGGGATGCGGTTTTCTATGACTATTTTACTACTTCAAAAGGGATACTTGAAAAATATGTTCCCGGTAATTATGAATTTGACCTCCCGGCCATACAAGTTGAGCTGTTGAAGAAAAAGGATTTTGGTCAGTATATAGATAAACAACGGAATGACCTCGTGGTGTGTTTTATCAGTACCAATGATATAACGGGTGGCAATTCGGGTTCTCCTATTTTAAATAACAAAGGGGAACTGATCGGTCTTTCTTTTGATGGTAATTACGAAGCGTTGAGCCATAAGCTGGCTTTTGACAAAGACCTGAACCGAACCATCAATGTTGACATCAGGTATGTGCTATGGTGTATTGATAAATTAGGCGGGGCATCAAATATCATAAAGGAGTTGAAGCTGATGAAATAGGCAATTGTTGTTCAGGTTTAGTTCAACCTGTTGTAATATTTAATTTTAAAAACCTCTTCTCCGTTTGAAGAGGTTTTTTCGTAATACGATTTATTGATTCCTTTAGGGGATGGAGGTTAAATTTCTTATCATTGCAATGCAATTCAACTGTTTGAAAAAAAAGACCGGCATATTATTTTTTTGTATTCTCATTTTTGCTTCAGCGTTTTCCCAAAGGGCCCATTTCAGTTTGGCTACCGACGTAAGTCTTTTTCGTAGTTTTCAAAAAGGCCAGCGGTATTGGGCACTGGGTCAGACAGTAACGGGTCAATTTAATTTTACTCCTGCGGATGCCTTCTATGCCTGGTTTACCTATTCCAGCAATGGTAAATTCACCAGGCAGCAGGCTGCTACTGCGAAATCTATCCTTACCACCCCACAACAGGTAAGCTATACCAACTATGCCCGCGTTCGCTTCAATCATATTTCGATGGGATGGAAACATTACCTGAAGGGCGCATACAATGCTGAAGATACCTGGAATCTATATGGCTATGCAGGGTTTGGGCTCATGTTTGGCATAGCGCAAAATATCCACTCCATGGCCATTGATTCCGCTGATTATGACATCCCCGTATGGAGCGGTAAAGCTAAATTTAAGCGCCTGACCCTTGACCTGGGGCTTGGTTATGAAATACCAGTCGGGGGTGATATTTATTTTTATATGGAAGGCAGGGCGCTTGTTCCCACGACAGATTATCCCAGCCGTTATCTTTTCATTAATGAGAATGCGCCATTCATGGGTTCTGTTAATGCAGGTCTCAGGTTACTATTTTAATTGTCGGTTCAATTTTTCAAATCAATCAAAACATGCAGGAGAATGTAACAATACAGCAGGTTGAACTTTACAAACTTTCTATTCCTTTGATCGAACCTTTTGTCACTTCCCTGGGACGTGACGATCATGCCGAAAATGTACTAATAAAAATTATTACCAAAGAAGGGATCACCGGTTTTGGCGAGTGCAGTCCTTATATGCCGATCAACGGGGAGAGTGTCGATACCTGCTATGCAGTGGGGCAATACTTTGCTAAACTGTTAAAAGGTAAAAATGCATTAGCCATCGAAGAGTGCATCATTGCGATGGATAAACTGATATATGGCAATACCAGCATAAAAAGTGCATTTGATATGGCGCTGTATGATATCGCATCTCAAAATGCCGGCGTTCCCTTGTATAAATTTTTAGGCGGCAGTAATGATAAAACGATCATCACCGATTATACCGTTAGTATTGGTGATCCGCAAAAGATGGCGGTTGACGCAGTGAAAATAAAAGAGGCAGGTTATCCGGCTATTAAAGTGAAGTTGGGAAACAGTGGTGAATTGGATGTTATTCGCATAAAAGCGATCCGTGAAGCGGTGGGCCATGAAATCCCTTTACGTATTGATGCTAACCAGGGATGGGGCGTGGAGGAAGCTATCACAACTTTGCAGGCTTTGGCTCAATATGATATTCAGCATTGCGAAGAGCCGATTGCCCGTTGGAACTTCATGCAGTTGCCGAAAGTGAAAAAAGAGAGCCCGATACCGATCATGGCCGATGAATGTTGCGGGGATGATCATGACGCTGAACGTTTGATACAATTGAAGGCCTGCGATTATTTCAATATCAAGTTGGGAAAGTCTGGCGGCATTTTCAAAG
>JANOCH010000595.1:0-9888 GCA_031412015.1 Chitinophagaceae bacterium | reverse complement strand
CAAACTGCTTTTAGCACTTGCACTATTGGTAAGCATTGCCAGGATCTTTGCGCAGGAAAAGTCAAAGATCAAGTTTGGGAAAATTACACCAGAGGATTTCAAACAAACAGTTTACAGCCTTGACAGCAGTGCCAATGCCATTGTCATTGCCGATATTGGGTCCACGGAAATTGTGGGCAATAACAAAGGCGGATTTTCGCTGGAGTTTAAAAAGTTTAAAAGAGCCCATATTTTAAACAAAAATGCTTACGATATTGCTAACGTAGAAATTGGCATTTATACGGACGGCGACCGGGAAGAGGAATTGGTGACCTTAAAAGCGGTTACTTATAGCCTTGAAAATGGTAAGGTGGTAGAGACCAGGTTGGAAACAAAATCCGCGGTTTTTAAAGATAAGATCAATAAAAAGTTAGTGGTAAAGAAATTTACTTTCCCTAATATAAAAGAAGGTTCTATCATCGAATATGAATATAAACTCAATTCTGATTTTATATTCAACCTGCAGCCCTGGGATTTTCAAGGTGAATATCCTTGCCTGTGGAGTGAATACAAGGTAAGCCTGCCAGAGTTTTATTATTATGTGACGCTGACCCAGGGATACCAGCCTTTTTATATCAATGATCGTAAAGACAGGCGCGATAATTTTACGGTGACCGATAATCATACGGCCGGGGCCAGCGACCGTTCTAATTTTTCCGCCGGTGTTACGGATTTTCGCTGGGCTATGAAAAACGTGCCGGCATTGAAAGAGGAAAACTTTACTTCAACTATCAAAAATCACCTGTCCCGTATACAGTTTCAGCTTTCTGAATTAAGGCATCCCTATACTCCCAAAAACATTTTGGGCACCTGGGAGCAAGCCTGCAGCGAGTTGTTAAAAGATGAAAATTTTGGTTATACCCTTAGCCGCGACAACGGCTGGTTAAATGATGTAGTGGATGAGGCGAGCGGTAAGGCGAAAGATAATTTAGAAAAGGCAAAGAACATTTATGCTTACGTGCGGGATAATATGACCTGTACCAATTACAACCGGACTCATTTGGAAAAGCCGCTGAAGAACGTTTTAAAGACAAGAAACGGCAGCGAGGCCGAGATTAACTTATTGCTGACCGCCATGTTCCTGAAAGCCGGATTCAGAGCAGATCCTGTATTACTCAGCACTCGTTCTCATGGCTATACTTATGCCATGTACCCGGTGATGGATCGCTTTAATTATGTCATAAGTCGTTTGGAATTGGATGGTCAAGTTTATTACCTGGATGCCAGCAAGCCCAGGATGGGTTTTGGTAAATTGGGCACGGAATCATATAACGGGCATGCAAGAGTGATCAATGATATAGCCACACCGGTTAGCTTCCTTTCAGACTCCCTGACGGAAAAGAAAATTACCTCGGTTTTTATTATCAATGATGAGAAGGGAAATCTTGTAGGTAACATACAGAAAACGCCGGGTTTTTATGAGTCCTACGGTCTTCGCAACCGCATCAGGGAGAAAGGCAGGGAACAGCTCTTCAGCGATGTGTCAAAAGGTTTCAATGCCGAAGTGGAAATAAAAAAACCGGTGATCGATTCGCTGGAAAATTATGAGGAACCCCTGCGTTTACGTTATGAATTCGATATTAAAACAGGTGATGAGGATATTATTTATTTTAACCCGATGCTCGGTGAGGCCTGGAAGGAAAACCCTTTTAAATCAGCTAAGCGGGTGTACCCGGTAGAAATGCCGTATACGATCGATGAAACATATTTGTTGCGCCTGGAGATCCCGACCGGCTATACCGTCGATGAAATGCCAAAACAGATGGTGGTGAAATTAAACGAAGACGATGACGGCATGTTTGAATTCAGGATATCCGAATCTGGTGGTGGTATTTCATTACGGTCGCGACTTCGTCTTAAAAGGGCGTTATTCATGCCCGAAGAATATGAAATGCTGAGAGAATTTTTCAACCTGGTGGTGAAGAAGCATAGTGAGCAGATCGTTTTTAAAAAGAAAAAATAAAAGTATGAGGAAGCTGGTAATCCTGGGGGCGCTGATCTTATTGTCTTATAGTAATGCCAGCGCCGTCGATGGTGACTATTCGGTGTACAGAATTTCTCCATCGTTACTGAAAGGAGCTAATGCGGTATTACGACTTGAAGAAATGAGGTTTGAGATAAACAGTACCCGGGAAGCTGTCTTGAAAAATCACTACGTAATTACTATCCTTAACGAAAATGGAGACCACTGGGCCGAGTTCTCGGAATATTATGACAAGCACCGCCAGGTCGAATCGGTTGAAGGGATATTATATGATGCGTGGGGAAAGCAACTTAAACGAGTAAAGAAAAAGGACCTGGAAGATCTGAGTGGTGTCTCGGATGGCAGTCTTATGGACGATAACAGGATAAAACGTCACAATTTTTATTATAAAGTGTACCCTTATACTATTGAATACACTGTTGAGATCCAAAATAAAAGCACACTTTTTTTTCCAAGCTGGGTGCCCCAGGGACGTGAAAGACTGTCTGTCGAAAAAAGCTCGATAAGCATTGTACGACCTGCCACTTACCAGTTCAGGTTCAAAGCCTTCAACTATAACAAAGAGCCTGTTGTAACCCAGGAAAAGAGCTATACCGTTAGTACCTGGTCCGCGGCTAATATGCCTGCTATCGAAAGGGAAATCTATTCTCCGATGTGGCATGAACTTACAACCATGGTGATCTTTGGCCCGAACGAATTTCAGGTGGACGATTACAAGGGAAACATGACCAACTGGCAAGAATTCGGAAAGTTTGTTCATAGCCTGCGGCAGGGGAGAGATCAACTGCCTGACAATGTAAAACAGGCAGTTCATAGTATAGCAGATGGTATGAAAAACCCTGTTGAAAAAATTGCCCGCCTATATGAATACATGCAAAAGAATACCCGCTATATAAGTATACAACTAGGAATTGGTGGATGGCAACCATTTGATGCAAAATATGTAGCCACCAAAGGGTACGGGGATTGTAAGGCTTTGACGAATTACATGTACAGTATCCTGAAAGAGGCAGGCATCATTTCTTATTATGCAGTGGTAAGAGCTGGAAAAAATGCCAACTACATTACCGCTGATTTCCCTTCCCAGCAATTTAATCATGTTATTCTTTGCGTGCCGTTATCCAAAAACGACTCTGTGTGGTTGGAATGCACCAGTCAAACAATGCCGGCAGGTTACCTGGGGGACTTTACCTCCGATCGCTATGCGTTGCTGGTTGATGAAACGGGCGGCAAATTAGTCCTCACTCCTAAATACGGTATGAAAGAAAACCTGCAAATACGGCACGTGAAAGCAAGGTTGGAAGATAACGGAACATTGAATATAGATGCCGATACCCGTTATACTGGGATGCAACAGGATGATATCCATGGAATGATTAATCATTTGTCTAAAGAAAAAGTAAAAGAATACCTGCACAGGCAAATGGATTTTTCTACGTATGATATCAAACAGTTTGCATATAAAGAGTCAAAAGCATCGCTTCCCTCTATTAATGAATCATTGAACATAATGGTAAGTAATTATGCTACCATAACCGGCAAGCGTTTGTTTATTTTGCCTAACGTGATGACGAGGTCTGGCCGTAAGCTTAGCCAGGACTCTACGAGGAAATATGATATACAACTTGGGTATGAATATAAGGATGTCGATACGGTAGAAATTGAATTGCCCAAAGGTTATGAGCCTGAAGCGATGCCACAAGCGGTTTCGTTAAACGGAAAATTTGGAAACTATTCCAGCTCGGTAAAGCTAGAAGTTAACAAGCTGTATTATTATCGTAATATAGAACATTACAGTGGACTCTATCCGGCCAAAGACTATGACGAACTGGTTAAATTTTATGAAGCGATATATAAAGCCGACCGCAGCCGTGTGGTATTGGTTAAGACGGAACAGCCGCTAAAAGCATTCTGATCAGCTACTGTCTTCAATGTGCAACCGATGAAACATCCGGTGCATAGCCGGTGCGAGGATAACGCCAACATTAGTAATGAACACAACGCCGCTGAACAGGGCGTAGAAAGAAGAGAACCATTTCCCTGCTACAGTCTTTATTTCAACTACAGGCCCCATACCGCTTAATATCATCGATGCATTGTGTACCGAATCCAGCCAGGGAATATCTGCTGTATAGTGATAACCAATTATCCCGATAGCGAGACAAACAAACATGATGACGCTGGCCAGCAAAATATTCTTTAATACCCGCTGGTAAAACGTGGTCATGGAAGCCAGCTTTTGTTTGCGGTGCTCGTACATGCAGTAGGAGAATTGATAAATTTAAAGGTTCACAAGCCTGGATGAAAATAAACAATAGTTTTTTTTATTTGCAGGTCGTTGGTATTTGTTCATCAATGATTGTTTTCAATTGTATATGGATACCGGCTCTTTCTTCACCCAGCAAACTTTTTACAAATACGATATAGGCATAACCCCTGCAAAAATCAATCATCGGCCAGGTACCGAATAAACCCGGGCAAGCCAGTGCCGTGGCTTTGCCATCCTGCTCTTCCACCACCCAGCTACCCAATGCATAATTATAACCGGTTGCGGACTTGGGTGCGTATTTAATTTTTTCCGGCGTGGTTTGGATCAGCATAAGCTGGTCAACAGATTCTTCACTTAATATTTGTTTGCCCGCATATTTCCCTTTGTTCATCAGCATCACCAGGAACTTCATATAATCTTCAGCTGTAGACGAAGCGCCACCAGAAGGATTCACTAGCATGCCGTCCAGGCTGGTGAAACTTGTTCTGCGCATGGTCATAGGGTTGAATAATTTTTGTTTGATCACTACATCAAATCTTTTCTTCGTGATCACTTCTATTACACGTCCTGCGATATTCAGCCCGATATTTCCATACCAGAAATCGGTGCCGGGGTTGGTGCGTATCTCCCTTGACGCAAAAGAGTTGACTTCTTCTTCCAGGGATTCAAATTTTTTTCGCTGAAACATTTTCTTTAAAAAACTTCCTTCATCATCAACACCCGTAAAATGCGAAAGGCAATGTCGAAGGGTAATATAATTTTTACCATATTTCGCGAACTCCGGTATCCATTGGCTGATCTTGTCATCCAATGATAATTTTCCTTCATCAACGAATTGCATCACGAGGGCGGCGGTCAGCCATTTGCTGCAACTGGCGATAGGGGCCGAAGTCTTGCTGTTGAATGTTCCCAATTCTTTTTTATAAATAAGCGTGTCGTCTTTTTTCCAGAGCATAACGACCACATCCGTTCCCAGCAATTTTTGTTTGGCCTGCAATTCGCTGTCAAGACCGGACCAGTTGTACTGGGCAAAAAGGGGCTGCAACAATAGCAGGAAAATCGCTACGAGACTGCTTTTCAGGCAGATAAAACTAACTTTATATGACATTGTTACGGGAATTTTAGTATGGATTGTGTTTTGCAAAGCAGGTTTAAAGTTATTTGAATTTTGATGACAGGCAACTTCATCCGATTTTAGAAGAACGGGTCTGTGGCCGGCAACAAATATTGTAAACGTAAAACAAGAAACTTTTTATATGAACTTAGGAAATTTTACTATAAAAGCGGCAGAGGCCTTTCAACAGGCGCAGCAATTGGCCTTTAATGCCCAAAATCCAAATATAGAAACGGAGCATATTCTGAAGGCATTGCTCGAACAGGAAGATTCTCCGGTAGAGTATCTTTTGAAAAAGAATAATGTCACTCTCAATCTTGTGGAAAGCAAACTGGATGAATTGATCGGCAAGTTGCCCAAGGCATCCGGTGAGCCGGCTCAACAAATAAGCCGCGAAGCTAATAGCGTAGTATTAAGAGCCGGGGCGGTATTGAAGCAATTTAATGATGAATTTATAACACCGGAGCATTTGGTCCTGGCAATCGTAGAGGGAAATGACGCTACGGCAAAATTGCTGAAAAATACTGGTCTTACGGAAAAAGGCCTTATTGCAGCTATCAAAGAATTACGTAAAGGTGATTCAGTTACCTCGCAAACGCAATCGCAGGAATTCAATGCGCTGAATAAATACGCCAAGAATTTAAATGAAATGGCAAGACAGGGTAAGCTTGATCCTGTGATCGGCCGTGACGAAGAAATAAGAAGAACACTGCATATTCTTTCGCGTCGTACTAAAAATAATCCGTTGCTAGTGGGTGAGCCGGGTGTTGGTAAAACAGCCATCGCGGAAGGCATCGCCCATCGGATAGTAAATGGAGATGTACCAGAAAATCTGAAGTCGAAGGTTATCTATGCGTTGGATATGGGATTGCTGATTGCCGGAGCGAAATATAAAGGTGAATTTGAAGAGCGTTTAAAAGGAGTAATAAAAGAAGTTTCCGGCAGCGATGGCGAGATCATTCTATTCATTGATGAGATACACACCCTGGTAGGAGCCGGTGGTGGTGAAGGAGCGATGGATGCGGCTAATATATTAAAGCCGGCATTGGCCAGGGGAGAACTGAGAGCTGTGGGTGCGACTACCTTGAATGAATACCAGAAATATTTTGAAAAAGATAAGGCATTGGAAAGACGTTTCCAGCGGGTGATCATTGACGAGCCGAATATTGAAGATGCCATTTCTATTCTTCGTGGATTGAAAGACCGGTATGAAACACACCACCATGTTCGTATCAAAGACGAAGCGATCATTGCCGCCGTGGAATTATCCAGCCGCTATATTTCGGATCGTTTCCTCCCGGATAAGGCGATTGACCTGATAGATGAAAGTGCCGCGAAGCTTCGCCTGGAGATGAACTCCATGCCGGAAGAACTGGATACACTGGAAAGGCAGATCCGTCAATTGGAAATAGAACGTGAAGCGATCAAGAGAGAAAAAGATGAGATCAAATTAAAAGAATTGAATACAGAGATCGCTAACCTGGCGGTGGAAAGAGATACGCTGAAAGCAAAATGGATGCAGGAAAAAGAGCTGGTAGAAAAAGTACAGAATGCTAAAGCAGAGATCGAGAATTTAAAGCAAGTGGCTGAAAGGGCAGAGAGAGAAGGCGATTATGGAAAGGTAGCCGAGATACGCTATGGAAAAATAAAAGAGCAGGAAGAACTGATCAATAGTCTCTCTAAACAAATTGATGAGAGTGGCGAAAAGCGGTTGCTTAAGGAAGAAGTGGATGCGGAAGATATCGCGGAAAGCATCGCCAAGGCTACTGGTATCCCGGTAACCAAGATGTTGCAGAGCGATAAAGAAAAGCTCTTGCATCTCGAAGAGCACCTCCATGAAAGAGTGATAGGCCAGGAGGAAGCGATCACCGCCGTCGCCGATGCTATTCGCAGAAGTCGGGCGGGTTTGCATGATCCCCGCAAGCCAATTGGATCTTTTATCTTTTTAGGAACAACGGGTGTGGGTAAAACGGAGTTAGCCAAAGCCCTCGCGGAATATTTGTTCGATGACGAACACATGATGACAAGGATCGATATGAGCGAGTACCAGGAAAAACATACGGTGAGCAGGTTGGTAGGTGCGCCTCCGGGATATGTGGGGTATGATGAAGGCGGTCAGTTATCAGAAGCCGTTCGTCGTAAACCGTATAGCGTGGTATTGCTGGATGAGATCGAGAAAGCTCATCCTGATGTTTGGAATGTATTGTTGCAGGTATTGGATGATGGAAGATTGACAGATAATAAAGGTCGTGTAGTGAACTTCAAGAATACGATCATCATCATGACAAGTAATATCGGCAGCCATATCATACAAGAGGCATTTGAAAATATAAAAGAGAGTGCCCTGGAAGAAGCGGCGGAAAAAGCGAAGTTGGAAGTGATGAGCCTGTTGCGGCAAACCATTCGTCCTGAATTTCTGAACAGGGTCGATGATATCATCATGTTCCAGCCTTTGCTGAAGAAAGAGATCCGTTCTATTGTGAACATACAGTTGAATGGGTTGAAAAAATTAGTGGCGCAGAGTGGTATCGAACTTGTATTCTCTGACTATGCTCTTGACTTCCTTGCCGAACAGGGTTTTGATCCTCAGTTTGGAGCAAGACCGTTGAAGCGTTTGATACAAAAGGAGATCGTCAACCAATTAAGTAAAAGAATGCTGGCTGGCGATATAGATAAAACTCATCCGGTACTGGTCGATGTGTTTGATAATACCGTGGTATTTAGAAATGAAACGCCGGACCCGGTAACTGCCGGCTTGGAGAAGAGCAATGGCAGGAAGAAATAAATAGAACGAGCCCCGATGTATTTTGGGGCTCCTTTTTATGTGCCTCGGTAAGAAAAAGGTTGACCGCAGGTAGTTATTTTAAAGCAAATACAGCACTAACCTCAAATCGCAGCCTCAGTTTTTTAAAATCAACTTCACCGTACTCCGATTTAGTCGCTATATAACCTTTCAGTGTATAATTTTCGTTTGACCTGTTATTAGATAAAAGATACTGTATTGATCCGGCTGCCATTCAGTTGGTTCGGTAATAGTAATAGCTTCTCCCAGCCTTTCTCCTACCGATTCTGTAAGATATACGGCTTTTTCTTTGGCAGCCTGTACTGCTTTTTTTTTAATTGCTTCCTGAATTCTACTATCCCGCTATGGCTGGCTTTGGCGATTATAAAATTATGTGTTGCATCGTCATCCAGCTTCTTTACGAGGTTGTCCATTGTTCTACTGCTATTAAATTTTACGTGGTAAGTAATTCCGGCAAAAAGATCTGCGCTTTTCTTTTTCCTCCGGGCTGTGTAATAATTGCTGTTACCTGAGTAGGATGCTATGCTGATAGCCGAGTCGGGAATCCCAACTGATTTGCAGAATCGGAGAAATTGATCCTTGATTGTTCAAGATCTTTTTTGCTTTCTCCTTTTTTTTGATATTCTTTCAATTCGATATTGACATAGATTTCATCCGGCACAATTTCCATTTCAGCACTTCCGCTAACGTTGATAGTTTTTGGGAAAGGGTTATTGATGAATATTGGTTGATTTTGCTGCGCAGTTACTAATTGAAATAAAAAAAGGCAAATAGAGTTGGTATTATCTTTTTCATTTTTATTTAAAAGATACGGTGTATTGTTTATGCAATACGGCACTTAACTTTTTTTTAAGAGATAGCAAATATCTTCATTGAGATGCCACGTTTATTTCGGCTCTTCGAAATTTTCAGTTTCATACTATTACTTTATCGCCTTTGGCGATTTAAATGCCGGCTATAAGGGTCAGTGAGATAAGAAAATATTCCATTTCGGATGAGCTATGCTACCGGGAAGAATTTCTGTGCAGCAAAAAAGGAATAGGTCCTTTACAGGTCCTATTCCTTTTTAGATTTTTTGAAGTAAGCTCTAACTTATTTCAATTCACTTATTGTCAGATCTTCCTTAACACCGCTGTTACGGTTTACTTCATACACCACCGATTCTTTGGTTTTCTTATTGATGACCTCAAATTGTAAATTGTCATCACCAATTTCATCGGTATTCAGCAGGAAGGATTTGGAGAAATTTTCTCCTTTGATGTTATCCCGGTAAAGGATATTGTTTTGATCGTCCCTGATGACAACGGTAAATTCGTTTTGCTCAGGGGTGCCTGCAAAATTCAATTTGAATAGTAGCTGGTTTTTGAAATAGCCCATGAATTTCATTTCTACCGGTATCGTCTTGTGGCTGTTATTGGCCAGGGCCGGAACTGCCGCAATGGAGAACGCGGTAAAGAAGGCGATCAGGATGACTCTTTTGTTTCTAAAGATCTTTTCCATAGTTATGAGTTTAGATTAATAAGCTTGTTACTAAAAAATGTTTCATCAAACAGCAAGTATTGTCAGGAAATAAAACAAGCAAAAGGGCAAGTGCCGGATTATTTTCCCTATTTGGTTTAGGGATCGTGCAGCCCAAAGCTGCTTCAATAGCGTAAATGTAGCCACAGGGAATGGTCGCT